>NZ_JABMCU010000370.1:0-996 GCF_013179605.1 Enterobacter sp. CM29
GTTTTCCCTGACCCGTAACAGGAATAAGCGCATAAACCGAAGGGTCGACCTGTTTCTTGCTTTTACGCCCTTTCGCGGCGTAAAGATAGAAACCGCGTTCATTTTTTCTGCCTTTGCGATCGTCCTTCAAAATTGCGGAAACAAAGTTTGCAGGCGGCGCAAAACGATCGCCATAAGCCGCTTCCAGCACAGGGATAATTTTAGTCCCCGTATCAATTCCTACCTCATCCAAAAGTTGGATTGGGCCGACGGGGAAACCAAACTTCACCAGGGCGTCATCGACGTGCTCAATTTTCTCCCCTTCCGTCAGCAACCGCATCGCTTCGTTAATATACGGCGCCAGAATGCGGTTGACGTAGAAGCCGGCTTTGTCCGCGACCACAACAGGAGTTTTGCCCTGTTTTTTCGCCAGCTTCACCACGGTGGCAATAGTTTGCGGGCTGGTTGTGGCATGCGGGATAACCTCCACCAGAGGCATTTTTTCGACAGGACTGAAATAGTGCAGCCCTATCACCTGCTCCGGGCGCATGGCTTTCGCCGCGATGTCGCCGATCGGCAAAGACGAGGTGTTTGACGCGAAAATGGTGTGCGGCGCGCAATGCTGTTCAACGTCCGCTACCATCTGCTGCTTAAGGGCCAGATCTTCGAACACGGCTTCAATCACCAGATCGCGGTGTGCAAACCCACTGTAGTCGGTGGCGCCAGTGATCATCGCGAGGGTTTTATCGCGATCGCTGGCCTTGATATGGCGGCGTTTCACTTTGCGATCAAGGTTCTGCCAGCTGTACTGCAACGCGTGGTTGATGCCCTGAGGATTGATATCTTTGATACGTACGGGCAATTTGCCTTTGCTGGCGGTGACAAACGCGATGCCGCCGCCCATCAGCCCACCACCCAGAACCCCAACGGCGCGCAGCGGAGCCGGTTCAGCTTCACTGCCCGGATCTTTTTTAACCTCCGTGCTGGCAAAGAAAATGCCGCGCAGCGCCTGCGACT
>NZ_JABMCU010000371.1:0-964 GCF_013179605.1 Enterobacter sp. CM29
AGATGCGCCTTAAGGCTTACCCGCATCAGCTTTCCGGCGGTATGCGCCAGCGCGTGATGATTGCGATGGCGCTGATAAACCATCCCAAATTACTGATCGCTGACGAACCCACTACCGCTCTGGACGTGACCATTCAGGCGCAAATTCTCGCTCTGCTCAATACCTTAAAAGAAGAAACGGGCACGGCGGTGCTGATGATCACCCACGATTTAGGCGTGGTGGCCGAAGTGGCACAGCAGGTGGCGGTGATGTATGCCGGCCAGGTAGTAGAGCAGGGAAGCGTCGAGGCGATATTTGCCGACCCGCAGCACCCGTACACAATTGGCCTGATGGGCTCGATCCCCTCCCTTGGCGTACGCAAGGGCCAGCTTTCCACCATTCCCGGATCGGTCCCGCTGCCGGAATCTATGCCTCAGGGCTGCCGCTTCGCCACCCGGTGTCCCTTCGCGCAGACGCGCTGTCATGCTGAAAAACCACCGCTCACTATGCTCGGCACGGGTCATCAGGTTGCCTGCTTCCGCGTGCCGCTGGAACAACACATTGCCCTGGGAGAAATTGCATGACCACGCCCATTCTTGAAGCCCGGGATCTGAGCAAGCTTTTCCCCGGCCCGAAAAAACTGTTTACGCCGGCCCGCTTTGTCACGGCTGTTGACCGCGTTTCACTGTCGGTGCTGCCAGGCGAAACGCTGGCTATTGTCGGCGAATCAGGTTCCGGGAAATCCACCCTCGGCCGTCTGCTGCTGCGCCTGCTGGGCGCCAGCGAAGGGCGCGTATTTTATCAGGGTGAGGAGATCACCCACGCCTCAGGCGCACGTCTGAACCAGCTCCGGCGTGAGCTACAGATCATCTTTCAGGATCCCTTCGCCTCGCTGAACCCGCGCATGACGGTAGAACAGATTGTCGGTGAGCCGCTGTGGCTGCACCAGAACATGAAAAAAGCGGATCGCCAGTACCACGTCGCC
>NZ_JABMCU010000372.1:0-964 GCF_013179605.1 Enterobacter sp. CM29
TTCCTGGCGCGCTTCACCCGCAAGTACAACTGGGCGCACCTGGACATTGCGGGGACCGCATGGCGCTCCGGTAAAGCCAAAGGCGCGACCGGACGTCCGGTGGCGCTGCTGTCGCAGTTCCTGCTCAATCGCGCGGGTTTTAACGGCGACGAGTGATGAAAAACGCCGGGTAGCGGCTTCGCCTTACCCGGCCTACAACGTCACTCAACCGTAGGCCGGGTAAGCGTAGCGCCACCCGGCTTTGCATTTAAATCCACGACAAGAAACCCCATATATGAAGAATGCAACGTTCTACCTTCTGGACAATGACACCCATCAGGATGGCCTCAGCGCCGTTGAACAACTGGTGTGTGAAATTGCCGCAGAACGTTGGCGCGCAGGTAAACGCGTCCTGATTGCCTGTGAAGATGAGCAGCAGGCGATTCGTCTGGATGAAGCGCTATGGGCGCGCCCGCCGGAGAGTTTTGTTCCGCATAACCTGTCGGGCGAAGGTCCACGCGGCGGGGCACCGGTGGAGATTGCCTGGCCGCAAAAACGCAACAGCAGCGCGCGCGACATTCTCATTAGCCTGCGGACAGACTTTGCAGATTTTGCCACCGCTTTCACAGAAGTGGTAGACTTTGTCCCTTACGAAGAATCTTTGAAACAGCTGGCGCGCGAACGCTACAAAGCGTACCGCCTGGCCGGTTTTAACCTGAATACGGCAACCTGGAAATAATGGAAAAGACATATAACCCACGCGATATCGAACAGCCGCTTTACGAGCACTGGGAACAGCAGGGCTATTTCAAGCCTAACGGCGACGAAAGCAAAGAGTCCTTCTGCATCATGATCCCGCCGCCGAACGTCACCGGCAGTTTGCATATGGGGCATGCTTTCCAGCAGACCATCATGGATACCATGATCCGCTACCAGCGTATGCAGGGTAAAAACACCCTGTGGCAGGCGGGGACTGACCACGCGG
>NZ_JABMCU010000373.1:0-958 GCF_013179605.1 Enterobacter sp. CM29
CATCAATACGCCGCACAAACGCAGGGGTGGTAAGCGACACCGGGCCGCTCACCAGCGTCACGTTCGCGCCTCGTTTGGCTGCCGCGGCAGCAATCGCAAAGCCCATTTTGCCGGAGCTGTGGTTGGTGATGTATCGCACCGGATCCAGCGGCTCGCGCGTGGGGCCCGCGGTAATCATGATGTTGAGATGTTGCAGATCGTTGACAGGCGAGAAATGGGCGGCGGCCATATCAACAATCGTCAATGGGTCGAGCATACGCCCTGGCCCCACGTCGCCACAGGCCTGGCTGCCGCTCTCCGGTCCCCAAATTAGCAGGCCGCGCGAGGCCAGCGTATCCAGATTATGCTGGGTAGCGGCGTTGCGATACATCTGCTGGTTCATTGCGGGTACAACCGCGACGGGCGCAGGCGTGGCGAGGCAAATGGTCGTTACCAGATCGTTCGCCATCCCGGCCGCCACGCGGGCAATTACATCTGCCGTGGCGGGGGCAAGGATAACCAGATCGGCCCATTTCCCCAGCTCAATATGGCCCATTGCGGCTTCGGCTGCCGGGTCGAGAAGGCTGTCGGATACCGGGTATCCCGAGACGGCTTGCAGGCTCAGCGGGGTGATAAAGGCTTTGCCGCCTTCGGTGATCGCGACCCGTACGTCGGCCCCGCGCTCGCGCAAACGGCGCACCAGGTCTGGCGTTTTATAGGCAGCAATACCGCCGCTGACGCCAAGAACGATTTTTTTACCGGCCAGGCTCATCATGATTCTTTCCTGTTGGGTTTCACCAGAGAGCGGGCATTTTATCACAATCCCTAAAACGGGGTGATGATGTCCTTAATTCACTTTGCGAGGCGCTACGCAAGAACGAAACGCCAGCGTCGAGCCCCGAATTTGCCTGTGGCAGCATAATGGCAAACAGAAGGAGGCCGGGCATGGAAGAGACTGAACTGCTGCTACCGCGTGAAA
>NZ_JABMCU010000374.1:0-957 GCF_013179605.1 Enterobacter sp. CM29
GTTTAAATATCTGGGAACGTGCCTCGTCTATTAAAACAGATAAAGACAACGGCGCAGATACTGAAACACTAATGGCTATTCACGGCTTGTCTAATAAAACCGTTGTAAGTAAATATCTCGGTGTCTTTAAACTCACCCGAGCACAACAAAAGCCAGTGCAGTATTCATATATCAACGATTTGAACCTTATTAGTAAGCTGGCTAAATTAAACGATTTAGACGCGAAAGAATTATTCAAACGTTGTGAGGGTGGCGAGCAACCGAAAAAGGTACTCACAGAGCTACTTAATAAAGCAAAGCCGGTAGTTGAAAAAGAACCAACTATTAAGTTTTCGTTCTCACGTTCACATTGCAATACAATTTTAGAATTACTGGGTCTTAATCCAGAAGACCTCGATAATCCTGATGAAGATATTGAGGTTCTTCTCAAAAGTCGCTTAGAAGAACTTTCAGAACCCAAAACAGACAAAGACACGCTGGAAGATAATGCCTAAGTTATTTAGACTGGCTAGCCAACACGATTACTCCTTTATTCCTGAACTAAACCTTTGGGAATTGAGTTTCGACAAGCGCCCTCTTAAGGGCGTTCGTTGTAATGATCCCGTTGATGGTGCGTTCGATTATAATCAGGCCAGGCTAAAGTTTTTCATAGCATTAGACAAAGGCATCAAACAAAGTCAGAAATTTAACTTCGATGATATTCTTGTTTGGGCAGCAACAAAAGGAACTGCATTGCAATGTAATTACGTAATGCAATTGTTACTTTCTAAAAATATTGGGGACTATAAAAGAGTCGCACTGGATTTTTCAAAAAGCGACAGAGTTAATTACCCATATCACCTTGATATAGCGGTTTTTTTTACTGGATTTCAGTCTCGTATGACTACCAATCATGAATTAATCGAACTGGTTAAGGATAAATGCAACAATGAGCAGCAAAGTTAAATTACCCATAAC
>NZ_JABMCU010000375.1:0-955 GCF_013179605.1 Enterobacter sp. CM29
ATACGACGGGATTATTCTCTCTCAGGGGCGCGATCCGTACTCCACCGCGCTGGTGAAGAAGGCGGTGGATGCCGGGATCAAAGTTTCGGTGTTTGATACCGCTGTGAACGGCGAGATCCCGGGCGTAACCGTTACCCAGCAGGACGATGCCTCCCTGACCAACCTCTCTTTCGGCCAGCTGGCGAAAGATTTCAACGGCAAGGCCAATATCGTCAAGCTATGGGTCGCGGGCTTCCCGCCGATGGAGCGCCGTCAGGCGGCCTACAAAGAACTGCAAAAGCAGTATCCGGAGATTAAAGAGCTGGAGTCCATCGGCGCGGTCTCTTCTGACGTGCAGGGCGACACTGCCAACAAGGTGGGCGCGATCCTCGCGAAATACCCGAAAGGTAAAATCGATGCCATCTGGGGTACCTGGGATGCCTTCAGCCAGGGCGCGTATAAGGCGCTGAAAGAGAACGGCCGAACCGAGATCAAACTCTACAGCATCGACATCTCCAACCAGGATTTACAGCTGATGCGCGAGCCGGGTAGCCCATGGGCAGTGAGCGTGGCGGTGGATCCGAAGCTGATTGGCGCGACCAACGTACGCCTGATTGCCAATAAGATTGCCGGAGAAGCGACGCCTGCCACTTACGATTTCAAGGCGGCGGCCATTCCGCAGGCGCTGCTGACCGCCCAGCCGGGCGCGGTGAACGTGGCGTCTCTGGGGAAAATCATTCCGGGCTGGGGCCAGACGGAAGATTTTGTTGCGCCGTGGTTTGCGACGCTGGAAGCCAGGTCAAAATAATGGCCGGTGGCGCTTCGCTTACCGGGCCTACGGTGTTGTAGGCCGGATAAGGCGCAGCCGCCATCCGGCGAAAGGACTTATACATGTCTGCATTACCTCAACCCGAATACAGCCGCAATATGCGGCTGATTGGCCATAGCGATCAGGGCGGTCGCCCGGACGGCGTGC
>NZ_JABMCU010000376.1:0-914 GCF_013179605.1 Enterobacter sp. CM29
ATGAAAGGCCGTCATACCTGCACGCAACCAGGAGCGCACGCTTTGAGCACCTCAACAAAAACCATTCTGACCGCCGCCCACTGGGGGCCGATGCTGGTCGAAACCGATGGCGACACCGTGCTGTCGTCTCGCGGGGCTTTGCCTTCGCGCCATCTCAACTCTTTACAGACCGTCGTTCGCGATCAGGTACATAGCAAAACCCGCGTACGCTGGCCGATGGTGCGTAAAGGCTTTCTGGCGTCACCGGATAAACCGCAAGGTATTCGCGGGCAGGATGAGTTCGTGCGCGTGAGCTGGGACGATGCCCTGGCGCTGATCCATACGCAGCATAAACGCATCCGCGACAGCTATGGCCCGTCGTCCATTTTTGCCGGCTCCTATGGCTGGCGTTCAAACGGCGTGCTGCATAAGGCCGCAACCCTGCTGCAACGCTATATGAGCCTGGCCGGAGGATATACCGGCCATCTGGGTGATTACTCGACCGGCGCGGCGCAGGCGATCATGCCGTATGTCGTGGGCGGGAATGAGGTTTATCAGCAGCAGACCAGCTGGCCGCTGGTGCTGGAGCATACAGAGGTGGTGGTGCTGTGGAGCGCCAACCCGCTCAATACCCTTAAAATTGCCTGGAATGCGTCCGACGAGCAGGGCGTTTCCTACTTCGATGCGCTGCGCCAAAGCGGCAAGCGCATCATCTGTATCGATCCGATGCGTTCTGAAACGCTTGATTTCTTCGGCGACAGCGCCGAGTGGATCGCGCCGCATATGGGCACCGACGTGGCGATGATGCTGGGTATCGCCCACACCCTGGTGGAGAACGGCTGGCACGACACGGAATTTCTGACGCGCTGCACAACGGGGTTCGATAAATTTGCCGACTATCTGACGGGCAAAACCGATGGTATCGCCAAAACCGC
>NZ_JABMCU010000377.1:0-905 GCF_013179605.1 Enterobacter sp. CM29
TAAAGATTGCTGCCGGAAAAGTTGCAGGTATGTGACGTACCCCTCAATACCTTAGTAACGGAAGCGGTTATTACGCTGATAAGTCGGCAGTTTTGGTGATTTAATCGCCCGTATGGCCCATACCACCGCAATCGCCAGAAGTAACCACGGCAAGAGTTTAATCGTCAGGGCAAATAATCCGCCGACAAACATCACCACCGTGGCCACAACGAGCGCGGCCAGAATACCGAGCAGCGACACGCCCGTGACCATCAGCATGATAAAGAAGCCAATCACAAAAAGTAGTTCCAGCATGGTGCTCTCCCACGAGTTCCCGAATGATGCTGCGATCATTACAAGAATCATGCCAAAAATAAGTTGTTGTTCTGAAAGCAAAACGCCCCGCAATGTGTTGCAGGGCGTGGCGTATTTGACCATCTTTTAGCGAAATTTAACGTTTGTCCGCAACCAGACGCAGCGCGTGTTCCAGTACCTCAATATCCGCACCGGCTTTATGCGCGTTCTCGCTGAGATAACGACGCCACTGACGCGCACCAGGAATGCCCTGGAACAGGCCAAGCATATGGCGGGTAATGTGGCCCAGATACGTACCATGACTCAGCTCGCGCTCAATGTACGGATACATGGCGCGCACTACGGCCACGGGATCGGTGTCAGCACCCTCAACGCCAAAGATTTCCCGGTCAACCGTCGCCAGAATGCCCGGATTCTGATACGCCTCGCGTCCGACCATCACGCCATCCATATGTTCGAGGTGCGCTTTGGCCTCGTCCAGCGACTTAATACCGCCATTGATCGACATGGTCAGGTGTGGGAAGTCGCGTTTCAGCTGGTACACGCGCGGGTAGTCCAGCGGCGGGATCTCGCGGTTTTCTTTCGGGCTGAGGCCTGAGAGCCAGGCTTTA
>NZ_JABMCU010000378.1:0-901 GCF_013179605.1 Enterobacter sp. CM29
CGACCAGTGGGGCTTCAAGGGCATCACCGTTTCGGATCACGGGGCGATTAAAGAGCTGATCAAGCACGGCACAGCGTCTGACCCGGAAGATGCGGTACGCGTGGCGCTCAAGTCCGGGATCAACATGAGCATGAGCGACGAATACTACAGCAAATACCTGCCGGGGCTGGTGAAGAGCGGCAAGGTGACGATGGCGGAGCTGGACGATGCCGCTCGCCACGTGCTGAACGTGAAATATGACATGGGGCTGTTTAACGATCCTTACAGCCATCTGGGGCCGAAGGAGTCTGACCCGGCAGACACCAATGCTGAAAGCCGCCTGCACCGCAAAGAAGCCCGCGAAGTGGCGCGCGAAAGCCTGGTGCTGCTGAAAAACCGTCTCGACACGCTGCCGCTGAAAAAATCCGGCACCATTGCCGTGGTCGGTCCGCTGGCCGACAGCAAGCGTGACGTCATGGGCAGCTGGTCCGCCGCAGGCGTGGCGGATCAGTCCGTTACCGTGCTGACAGGCATTAAGAGCGCTGTGGGTGATAATGCAAAAGTGGTTTACGCCAAAGGCGCGAACGTCACCGACGATAAAGACATCGTGACCTTCCTCAACCAGTATGAGGAAGCGGTGAAGGTGGATCCACGCACGCCGAAAGAGATGATCGACGAAGCGGTTAACGCCGCGAAGCAGTCCGACGTGGTGGTCGCCGTGGTGGGTGAAGCGCAGGGGATGGCGCACGAAGCCTCCAGCCGGACCGACATCACTATCCCGCAAAGCCAGCGTGACCTGATCGCGGCCCTGAAAGCCACCGGCAAGCCGCTGGTGCTGGTGCTGATGAACGGGCGTCCGCTGGCGCTGGTGAAAGAAGACCAGCAGGCTGACGCCATTCTGGAAACCTGGTTCGCCGGTACC
>NZ_JABMCU010000379.1:0-893 GCF_013179605.1 Enterobacter sp. CM29
TGTCCCTTCTAGCCCAGCGCCCCCTCACACGCCAGCGCCAGCACCATCAACGCCGTCTCATCCTCCTGCACCGATAACATCTCCATCCCCACCGGCAGACCGATACGGCTTACGCCGCACGGCAAGGTTATAGCTGGCAGGCCGCTGATGGCGGCCAGTTCCGGCGCGCAGCCTGGCGGCATCTTCGCCATACTTTCTGGTAACCGTTGTACGGTGGGATACACAAATCCGTCGATGCGCTGCGCCTTCGCCACCTGGCAAAGGCTCTGCCGTAACAGGCGCTGAAAGCGACGCCCCGCCAGCCAGTGCGGGGTTTTCAGCGTGTTACTCACCAGCATCTGACGTAGAAACGGCGCAAACTCTGGCAGGAAAGCGCCGGAGTCCACAATGCTTGTTAGTCCGGAGGGAGCGCCAGGCTGTTTGCTAAGCCAGTCGTCAATCGCCACGCGAAATTCATACAGGCTCAGGCATGTCGCCTGACTTACGTCGTCCAGCAAAGGTAATGATACCTTCACCAGCGTTGCTCCGGCACGACGCAACGTGTGCAGCGCCGACTGCCAGACCTCCAGCTGTACCTCATCCTCTCCCTGTAACGCGGTTACCACACCAAAGCGAACGCCTTTCAGCGAACGCACAGGAAGCGCAACCGGTGGCAAACCATGGATCACCGCATGCAGCAAGGCGGCATCTTCAACGCTATGTACCATTGGCCCAACGGTATCTTTGCTGGGCGAGAGCGGCGCTACCCCGTCCAGCTGTGAACGGCGAAAAGCAGGCCGTAGCCCCACCAGCCCGGTATAGCTACAGGGAATGCGGATAGAGCCGCCGGTATCGGTACCCAATGCGCCATCCGCCATCCCCGCCGCCACCGCCGCGGCGCATCCTCCGCTGGA
>NZ_JABMCU010000038.1:0-26332 GCF_013179605.1 Enterobacter sp. CM29
CTGGCTGACGTGCATAAAGCGCGTATGCAGAAAGCGCAAAAAACGGCGATGAATAAACTGATGGGGCAAATAGGTAAACCATATCGCTGGGGTGGCACCTCTCCGCGCACCGGTTTTGACTGTAGTGGGCTGGTTTATTATGCCTATAAAGATCTGGTGAAGTTTCGCATTCCACGCACCGCCAATGAGATGTACCATCTGCGCGACGCCGCGCCTGTAAACCGTGGCGAACTGCAAAATGGCGACCTGGTGTTCTTCCGCACCCAGGGACGCGGCACGGCCGATCACGTTGGGGTGTATGTGGGTAACGGTAAATTTATCCAGTCACCGCGCAGCGGTCAGGACATTCAGATCACCTCCCTCAGTGAAGATTACTGGGTGCGCCACTATGTGGGTGCGCGCCGAGTGATGACGCCAAAAACCATTCGCTAGACCCTGCCCTGCCGCCTCCGTGGCGGGGTAAGTTCCTCTTTTGCATACCCTTTCAATTTGCTATTCTGTCCTTGTTGTCTGTAGGGTTATTGGCAACGTATAAAACTATAAGGAGAGTAGCAATGTCGTTCGAATTACCTGCACTACCGTATGCAAAAGACGCCCTGGCTCCGCACATTTCTGCGGAAACCCTGGAGTACCATTACGGCAAGCATCACCAGACCTATGTCACCAACCTGAATAACCTGATCAAGGGCACCGATTTTGAAGGCAAAACGCTGGAAGAGATTGTGCGCAGTTCAGACGGTGGCGTATTCAACAACGCCGCTCAGGTGTGGAACCACACCTTCTACTGGCACTGCCTGGCTCCAAATGCAGGCGGAGAACCTACCGGTGAGCTGGCCGCAGCGATTAACGCCGCGTTCGGCAGTTTCGCGGATTTCAAAGCGAAATTTACTGACGCAGCCGTTAAAAACTTTGGCTCCGGCTGGACCTGGCTGGTAAAAGAGGCTGATGGCAAACTGGCTATCGTTTCCACTTCTAATGCGGGTACCCCTCTGACCACCAGCGCAACGCCGCTGATGACCGTGGACGTATGGGAACACGCCTATTACATTGATTACCGTAATGCGCGCCCGAACTACCTGGAACATTTCTGGGCACTGGTTAACTGGGAATTTGTTGCGAAGAACTTCGCCGCATAAGGGACACGCAGAAGGGGCAACCCTTCTGCGTTTTTATTTATTCCGCCGTACACACCGCTTCTGGCTGTTTACGCCCGGACATCAACACCAGCAGCAAGCCGAGTGCGGCAATGATCGCCCCCATCACCGGCACAAAGCTGTAACCCAAACCACCCGAAATCACCGCCCCACCCGCTGCGGCTCCCAGCGCATTTCCCAGGTTAAACGCACCGATATTCACGGATGATGAGAGCCCCGGCGCCTCATGCGCAACACGCATCACGCGCATCTGCAACGGCGGCACCACGGCAAAGGTTGCGGCGCCCCACACCACCATGGCAACCGCGGCGCCCACTTCGTTACGCGCCAGCCACGGGATCGCCACCATGATGACAATCAGCAGCGTTAAAAAACCTTTCAGCGTCCCGCTGACGGAGCGATCTGCAAATTTCCCGCCGAGATAGTTGCCAATCGAGAACCCGACACCAATCAGCACCAGCATCGCGGTAACAAAGAGTGGCGTTGCGTGGGTTATGTCGTGCAGCACCGGGGAGATATAGGTGTAGAGCGTAAACATCGCCCCTGCCCCCAGCACCGTGGTGAGCAGCGCGGACAACACCTGAGGACGCATCAGCACCGCCAGCTCTTTACGTACTTCCGGACGTTCTCCCGCACTCCCTTTGGGCAGCGAGAAGAACAGCGCGACCATCGCGACCACGCCCAGTCCGGCGGTTGCGAGGAAAGACATACGCCAGCCGATGGCTTCTCCGAGCCAGGTGGCAGCGGGAACGCCGCCGATATTAGCGATGGTGAGGCCCATAAACATAGTGGCTACCGCGCTGGCCTGCTTATGTTTTGGCACTACGCTTGCGGCAACAACCGAGCCCAGCCCGAAGAAAGCGCCGTGGTTCAGGCTGGTCAGAATACGGGAAAGCATCAGCGTGGTGTAATCCGGCGAAATCGCGGAAAGCACATTTCCGAGAGTAAAAATTGCCATCAGGAAAATCAGCGCATTGCGTCGCGCGCGGTGCGAAAGCAGCAGCGTCATCAGCGGTGCGCCCACCATCACGCCGATCGCATAGGCGCTAATCAACATACCGGCCGCAGGGATAGAGACGTCCACACCCCGGGCGATAACAGGCAATAACCCCATCGGGGAGAATTCAGTGGTGCCAATCCCAAAGGCGCCAATCGCCAGGGCCAGCAGGGGAAAATTGATTTTCATGAAAAGACTCCGGATACCGTGCCGTTACCCGGCACAGACTAAGAAGGCAAAAGCATGACATCAATCACAAAAAATGAGAAGTTAACATTTTGGCAAAAGATTTTTGCCGGAGAGGTAACAATAGCGGCAAGGGAGGGAGAAGACTCTCCCTCCACCTAAATCAGTGCAGCGCAGCGGTTAAACCACCCGCAACAATCAGGGCAAGAACAACAATGGTGGTAAACAGCGAAAACTTCAGATCGGTACTCATCAATTTTTCTCCTTTTATTCACCCTACGAAAAGTGAGCTTGCTCATTTTTACACAGTTCAGGTCAAAAATCTTCCAGGATTTAAACGGATATCTACTTTACCTCTTCCCCTTTTCATCAAGATAGGACAAAATTCCACGCTAAATTTATTAGCGTACCGGCCACTGACCCCCTCCTGACGTCCTGTGTCGTTTTCCCGGCGTGTCGCAACTCATGTTTGCGTAATAAGGGTGAGAGAAGGCAAACGTTTACCTTCATTTTTTTCAGGAGCTTAGGATATGGTCTGGAGTGACATTTAATGGCAACAATTAAAGACGTAGCAAAACGCGCAAACGTTTCCACTACAACCGTATCACATGTTATTAACAAAACGCGTTTCGTCGCAGAAGAGACGCGTAATGCCGTTTGGGCAGCAATCAAAGAACTGCACTACTCGCCAAGTGCGGTCGCCCGTAGCCTGAAGGTTAATCACACCAAATCGATTGGCCTGCTGGCCACCAGCAGTGAAGCGGCTTACTTTGCTGAAATCATCGAAGCCGTTGAAAAAAACTGCTTTCAGAAAGGCTATACCCTGATTCTGGGCAACGCGTGGAACAACATTGAAAAACAGCGCGCTTACCTGTCGATGATGGCGCAAAAGCGCGTCGACGGCCTGCTGGTCATGTGTTCTGAATACCCTGAGTCGGTGCTTTCCATGCTGGAAGAGTATCGCCACATTCCGATGGTAGTGATGGACTGGGGCGAGGCGCGCGCAGACTTCACCGACTCTGTTATTGATAACGCCTTTGAAGGCGGCTACATGGCCGGGCGTTATCTGGTAGAACGCGGGCATCGTGAAATTGGCGTGATCCCGGGCCCGCTGGAGCGTAACACTGGTGCTGGCCGTCTGGCCGGTTTCATGAAAGCGATGGAAGAGGCGCTGATTACCGTGCCAGAAAACTGGATTGTCCAGGGCGATTTCGAGCCGGAGTCGGGCTATCGCGCCATGCAGCAGATCGTCTCCCAGCCGCATCGCCCTACCGCTGTGTTCTGCGGCGGCGATATCATGGCAATGGGCGCGCTCTGCGCGGCGGATGAACTCGGCCTGCGCGTTCCGCAGGACATCTCGGTGATCGGCTATGATAACGTTCGCAACGCCCGTTTCTTTACCCCGGCGCTGACCACCATTCACCAGCCGAAAGATTCGCTGGGTGAAACGGCCTTCAATATGCTGATGGACAGGATCGTCAACAAGCGAGAACAGTCCCAGTCCATTGAGGTCCACCCGCGCCTGATTGAACGCCGTTCCGTTGCCGACGGTCCGTTCCGCGACTACCGACGTTAATCTCTTTACGGGGCCAGCTACGCTGGTCCCCGCAACCACTCCCGGTTCAGCGTTTCGCTGTCTCCCAGATAATCCAGCAGCCAGGCCATGGCGGGCGAGACGTCGTTTTGCTGCCACGTCAGACAGCATGCAGCATCCGGGAAAGGATTTTCCAGCGTCAGAGCCACCCACTCTCCCGCGTCGATGCGCGGGCGCGCAAAATGCACCGGCACCATGCCAACGCACAGCCCCGCGCTCAGACAGGTGGCTGACGACTCCCAGTCCGGCGCAACCACGCGGCGCTGATTATCCAGCAGCCAGGTAATGCGCTTGGGCAGCGAGCGGGAGGTATCTTCCAGCACCAGCGAGGGCCAGTTGCGTAAGGTGTCATCACTCAGCGGCCCGTCCAGCGCCGCCAGCGGGTGATCGCGCGCGACCACGCAGGTCCAGCTCAGCATGCCCATGTCGCGAAACGCGTAGCGCCCGCCAACCGGGATCGCCTGGGTTGCACCAATCGCCATCTCCGCCCTGCCGTCCGCCAGCGCATCCCATACGCCGTTGAACACTTCCTGCGACACACGCAGTTCGACGTCGGAAAAATGACGATAGAAATCGACGATCATCTGCCGGGTCCGCTCCGGCTTAACGATGTTATCCACCGCGATAGCGAGATGTCCGCGCCAGCCGTTGGCGATCTGCTGGCACTGCTCACGGGTGATCTGCATTTTTTTGATAACAGACCGACCTTCCTTCAAAAACCACGCGCCGGCCGGCGTGAGCTCCACGTCGCGATGACGCCGCTCGAACAGCGGGACCGCCAGCCACGCCTCCAGCTGGCGCACCGTATAGCTGATAGCCGAGGGAACGCGGTGCAACTCCTGGGCGGCACCGGTAAAGCTGCCGTTACGCGCCACGGCATCAACCACTTCAAGGGAATAATCTGACCACATCTTTAGCCTGCAAATTTTTTGAATGCACCCACCAAATATTAGCGTTTCACAAGCCGCTTTGCACTCCCTACACTCTGCGCCAACGTACACCTGCCTCCTCAGGAGAAAAAAAGTGCAACCCAGGAAAGGATTTTTAGTCTGGCTCGGCGGCTTAAGCGTGCTGGGCTTTTTGGCGACCGACATGTATCTGCCCGCCTTCGCCGCGATGCAGGAAGATTTGCAAACTCCTGCCGCCGCCATCAGCGCCAGTTTGAGTTTATTCCTTGCAGGTTTTGCTTTTGCGCAACTACTCTGGGGACCGCTCTCTGATCGTTTTGGCCGTAAGCCCGTCCTGTTGCTGGGACTGGCGATTTTTGCCGTAGGCTGTCTGGGCATGCTGTGGGTCCGCGATGCCGCCTGGTTATTGGTATTGCGCTTTATTCAGGCGGTCGGCGTCTGTGCCGCAGCGGTCACCTGGCAGGCGCTGGTGACCGATTACTACCCCGCCTCACGCACTAACCGCATTTTCGCCACCATCATGCCGCTGGTCGGCCTGTCTCCGGCGCTCGCTCCGCTGCTGGGCAGCTGGATCCTGGCGCATTTCGACTGGCAGGCCATTTTCGCCACGCTCTTTGCGATCACGCTGGTCCTGATGCTGCCCGCGTTCGGGCTTAAACCTGCGCATAAAAAAGAGACGCATCCGGACGCGAAGCCCATCACCTTTACCTCTTTACTACGGTCGAAAGCCTATCGCGGTAACGTGCTGATTTATGCCGCCTGCTCTGCCAGCTTCTTTGCCTGGCTTACCGGTTCACCGTTCATTTTGCATGACATGGGCTACAGCCCGGCGGCTATCGGCCTGAGCTATGTACCACAGACCATCGCCTTCCTGGTGGGTGGCTATGGCTGTCGCGCCGCGCTGCAAAAATGGGAAGGCCAGCAGATGCTGCCCTGGCTGCTGGTGCTGTATGCGCTAAGCGTGATTGCGACCTGGGCTGTCGGCTTTATTCCCGGCGCCGGGCTTGCAGAAATTTTGATTCCGTTCTGCGTCATGGCGATCGCTAACGGGGCCATTTACCCTATTGTTGTAGCCCAGGCGCTGCGTCCATTCCCGCAGGCGACAGGCCGCGCTGCCGCGCTGCAAAATACCCTGCAACTTGGCCTGTGCTTCCTGGCAAGTCTCGTGGTCTCTGCGTTGATTGCAACCCCGCTGCTCACCACCACCAGCGTGATGCTGGTCACCGTTGTGCTGGCAGGATTGGGTTATCGCATGCAGTCCTCCGCCCATCGCGAGCAGAGTGAAAACGCGCAGACAGAAACGTCGCACGCCTGATTACGCGGGAAACTATGTTAAAAACCAGTGATTAGGTTGCTAACAATTTTCTGTTGAATCACCAAATTTTGCGGCCTATACTGAATTTGGTTCGATTAAATACGATAAATATTAAGTGTTAACGGGAGCCGGAGCGCTCCCGTTTTACCATGGAAGGCATTTCGGCAAGGGTTATCTCCCTTCCTCTGTTCTACGTCGGATATTAGCCTCGCGGGCATTTACCGTGAGATTTCTCACAAACCAAAAAAGCGTCTACGCTGTTTTAAGGTTCTGATCACAGCAAGGTGATGGAGAAGCTATGAGTTCATCGTGTATAGAAGAAGTCAGCGTTCCGGACGATAACTGGTCCCGGATCGTCAGTGAACTGTTGGGACGTGCGGGCATTACGATTAATGGCTCATCCCCCTCCGACCCCCAGATTAAACATCCCGATTTTTTCAAACGCGTGTTACAGGAGGGATCGTTAGGGCTGGGTGAAAGCTATATGGACGGCTGGTGGGAGTGTGAGCGGCTGGATATGTTCTTCTCCAGCGTTTTACGCGCCGGTCTTGAAAATCAGCTCCCTCGTCATTTCAAAGATACGTTACGTATCGCCTCCGCCCGCCTGTTCAATCTGCAAAGTAAAAAGCGCGCGTGGATCGTCGGTAAAGAGCATTATGACCTGGGCAACGATCTTTTCAGCCGTATGCTCGACCCGTTAATGCAGTATTCCTGCGGATACTGGAAAAAAGCGACAACCCTGGAAGAGGCGCAGCAGGATAAGCTACAGCTGATTTGCGATAAATTGCAGTTGCAGCCCGGCATGCGCGTGCTGGACATCGGCTGTGGTTGGGGCGGCCTTGCCTGGTTTATGGCGAAACATTACGGTGTCAGCGTAGTCGGCGTCACGATTTCAGCTGAACAGCAGAAGATGGCACAGGAACGGTGTCTGGGTCTGGATGTCGATATTCGGCTTCAGGATTACCGCGACCTGAATGAGCAGTTCGATCGGATTGTTTCCGTGGGTATGTTCGAGCACGTGGGGCCAAAGAACTACAAGACTTATTTCGACGTCGCCGACCATAACCTGAAGCCTGACGGAATTTTCCTGCTACACACCATCGGCTCTAAACGCACCGATAACAATGTGGATCCCTGGATCAACAAATATATCTTCCCGAATGGTTGTTTACCCTCTGTTCGCCAGATTGCGAACGCCAGCGAACCGCATTTTATTGTGGAAGACTGGCATAACTTCGGCGCAGATTACGACACCACGCTGATGGCCTGGCATGAACGTTTCCAGGCTGCATGGCCTGAAATCGCCGACAACTATTCGGAACGATTCAAACGGATGTTTAGCTATTATCTGAATGCCTGCGCGGGTGCGTTCCGCGCGCGGGATATACAGCTGTGGCAGGTGGTGTTTAGTCGTGGGATTGAGCACGGCCTGCGCGTGGCCCGCTGAAAAATAACCCCGGTTACCCGGGGTTATTTTTTATTCTTCTTCCACGGCCTTTATTATCGCCGCCTCTTTCGCCGCCAGCACGCGCTCAACGGTATCCACGACCGCCTGGGTCTGCGGATCAATTTCGATATTTACGCGCTGCCCCAGTTTTTTTGCGCCAAGCGTAGTACGTTGCAGCGTTTCAGGAATTAAATGCACGCAAAAACGCGTTGGCGTCACTTCACCGACGGTCAGACTAATCCCATCGATGCCAATAAATCCTTTATAAAGGATGTATTTCATTAATGACGGATCCTGCACCTTAAACCAGATTTGACGGTTATTTTCCGAGGTCACGATTTTCGCCACTTCTGCGGTGGTCATAATATGGCCCGACATCAGATGCCCGCCAATCTCATCGCTGAATTTCGCCGCACGTTCAACGTTGACGGTATCCCCCACCACCAGCTCACCCAGGTTAGTGATGCGCAGCGTCTCTTTCATTAAATCAAAGCTTATCTGGTTACCGTTAATTTCGGTCACCGTCAGGCAGCAGCCGTTATGCGCTATCGACGCCCCGGTTTCAATGCCGTCGAGCATATATTCAGGCAGCTCAACTACGTGAGTGCGGAAATTCGGTTTTTCATCAATGGACACCACTTTGGCAGTGCCCTGCACAATACCAGTAAACATGCTTACAGCTCCTGTTCATTCCGAACGGCGATGACACCGTATAATCCCACCACAATAACAGTTGAAAAAACAGGTTGCCAGTGATGCGCAATTTCTGGCGATTTTTTCACTAGATAATTAGTTAAACCCCGCTACAATAGCTGGCATCCCTCTGTTTTTTCTTCTTGCTGCCAGTAACGGCGGCCTTTTTAGTCTCTCAAATAACTACAATACAAAGGTGTTCACGTGCAGAAGTATATGATCGAAGCGCGTCAGTTATTGGCACTGGCCATACCGGTGATCGTCGCGCAGGTAGCCCAAACCGCAATGGGATTTGTGGATACGGTAATGGCCGGTGGTTACAGCGCCACCGATATGGCCGCCGTGGCGATCGGAACCTCAATCTGGCTCCCGGCCATTCTGTTTGGTCACGGCCTGCTGCTGGCGCTGACGCCCGTTATCGCGCAGCTTAACGGCTCCGGTCGACGCGACCGCGTAGCCCATCAGGTGCGCCAGGGCTTCTGGCTGGCCGGGGGTGTCTCCGTCCTGATTATGATCGTCCTGTGGAACGCCGGGTATATTATCCGCGCCATGCATAATATCGACCCGGCGCTGGCAGATAAAGCAGTCGGTTATCTGCGCGCCTTGCTCTGGGGCGCGCCCGGTTATCTCTTCTTCCAGGTGGCTCGTAACCAGTGTGAAGGGCTGGCAAAAACCAAGCCGGGCATGGTGATGGGCTTTATCGGCTTGCTGGTGAACATTCCCGTGAACTACATCTTCATCTACGGTCATTTTGGCATGCCGGAACTCGGCGGCGTGGGTTGTGGCGTGGCGACGGCTGCGGTGTACTGGGTGATGTTCGGCTGTATGCTCACCTACGTTAAACATGCGCGATCCATGCGCGACATTCGTAACGACACCGCCTTTAGCACGCCTGACTGGTCGATGATGAGCCGCCTTACCCAACTGGGTCTGCCCATTGCGCTGGCGCTGTTCTTTGAAGTGACGCTGTTTGCCGTTGTCGCCCTGCTGGTCTCGCCGTTAGGGATTATTGACGTGGCAGGCCACCAGATCGCCCTGAACTTCAGCTCTTTGATGTTCGTCCTGCCGATGTCCCTGGCTGCTGCGGTGACGATTCGCGTGGGCTTCCGTCTGGGGCAAGGCTCGACGCTGGATGCGCAAACGGCAGCCCGCACCGGGCTGGGCGTCGGCGTCTGCATGGCAGTCTGTACCGCGCTCTTTACCGTGCTGTTGCGTGAGCAAATTGCCCTGCTCTATAACGACAACCCGGAAGTAGTGACCCTGGCCTCGCATTTGATGCTGCTTGCGGCCATTTACCAGATCTCTGACTCCATCCAGGTAATTGGCAGCGGCGTGCTGCGTGGGTATAAAGATACGCGTTCCATCTTCTTTATCACCTTTATCGCTTACTGGGTTCTGGGCCTGCCGAGTGGGTATATTCTGGCGCTCACGGATCTGGTGGTGGATCGCATGGGGCCAGCCGGATTCTGGATGGGCTTTATCATCGGCTTAACGTCTGCAGCCATTATGATGATGCTGCGCATGCGCTTCCTGCAACGTCAGTCGTCTGCGGTAATTTTGCAACGCGCTGCGCGTTAATGACACAGTAGCCGCCGGCTGACGGCTACTTTCTCTTCACTTTGCGCGGTAATGAAGCAATCGCGTGAAATCAGAGAGAAAAATGCATTTTCCCTCTTGCCACCTTGGGGCTGTGCCGCTAATATTCGTCCCCGTTGTCACCGACAACACAATGCGTTCATAGCTCAGTTGGTTAGAGCACCACCTTGACATGGTGGGGGTCGTTGGTTCGAGTCCAATTGAACGCACCATTCTGCGTCCGTAGCTCAGTTGGTTAGAGCACCACCTTGACATGGTGGGGGTCGGTGGTTCGAGTCCACTCGGACGCACCATTTCAGTCCTGAAATGGTGCAAAAATCCTCTTCTGAACGTCTTAATTTTTCCCTTCATTGAATGACTTAACCTTTCTCCTGCTACGCTTATTCTATGGTTCAGAAACGCAGGAACGCTTTCGATGAAAAAAATTGCCATTATCGGCTCAGGCCCAACAGGGATTTACACCTTCTACTCACTTCTTACCAACGCAGCGCCCCTTTCGATCACCGTGTTTGAGAAAGCAGATCAGCCCGGCGTCGGTATGCCTTACAGCGATGAAGATAACTCCCGACTGATGCTGGCGAATATCGCCAGTATCGAAATCCCGCCCATTTTTATCACCTATCTCGACTGGCTTAAACAGCAAAATGCAGCCCACCTTGCCCGCTATAGCGTCGACAAAGACAAACTGCACGACCGGCAGTTTTTGCCCCGTATTCTGCTGGGTGAATATTTCCACGACCGTTTTCTCGCCGTCGTTGCCGAGGCGAAAAAGGCAGGATTTCAGGTCGAGGTTCATCCCAACGCAGAAGTAACGGATATCAAAGCAGATGCAGACGGCGTGGCCCTGTCAGTGAACGATGCGCCTTTCTCCAGAAGATTTGACCTTGCCGTGGTCGCCACCGGTCACGTCTGGCCTGATGAAGATGAATCCACCCGCGACTATTTCCCAAGCCCATGGTCGGGGCTGATGGACGCGGATATCCGAGCCTGTGAGGTGGGGATTATGGGTACCTCCCTCAGCGGACTGGACGCTGCTATGGCGGTAGTAATGCAGCATGGTCGGTTTAGCGGGGAGCAGTTCGTTGTCAATAAAGGTAGTGAGGGGCTAAACATCACGCTGATGTCCCGCTCGGGCGTTCTTCCGGAGGCCGACTTTTACTGCCCTATCCCTTATGAACCGCTGTCGGTGTTAACGGAGTCTGTGGCAGAAAGCGAAATTGCCAAAGGCCCTGACGGGCTGCTTGACCGCATCTTTGCACTGATGGTGAAAGAGCTTGAGCTGGCCGATCCGCGCTGGTGCCAGGCGATAGCGATCGGCACGCTGAATGCTGACACGCTTCGTGATGTCTGGTTTGAGGATCGTAAAAAGCATGGTCCTTTCACCTGGGCCGAAGCGAATCTGAAAGAAGTGGAGCGCAATAAGTGCGAGAAACGCACCGTTGCCTGGCGCTATACCGTGCTTCGTCTGCATGAAGTAGTTCAGGCCATTGTCCCTTCACTCAATGAACGTGACAGAGAACGGTTTAAATCCGGGCTGGAGCGTGTGTTTATTGATAACTATGCCGCCATTCCACCGCAGTCTATCCGCCGGTTACTGGCACTGCGCGAGGCAGGGATCATTAGCGTAGTCGCACTCGGTGATGATTACGACCTGGATATCGGCAGCGATCAGACCGTCATCACCACGAAAGAAAAGCGTTATCGCTTCGACGTCTTTATCGATGCCCGCGGGCAGAAACCGCTCAGAAATAAGGATATTCCCTTCCCGACGCTGCGCAAACAGCTTGAGGAAACGGGGGATGAAATACCGGACGTGGGGGAAGACTACACGTTGCTGTCACCTGCGTCTCTGCGCGGACGTATCGCTTTTGGGGCGATCCCCTGGCTGATGCACGATCATCCGTTTGTTCAGGGGTTGTCTGAGTGCGCTGAAATTGGTAAAGCGATGGCGAAAGCGGCGGGGAATCCTGCATCTGGCGTGCGACGGAAGTTACCTTACACGGAGTTTTAACAGGGCTTCCCTGCCCTGCGGTGTCGGATTACTCGAAGAAGACTTCCGGGTTTTCCGACAACGACACGAAGGATTTAGTGTTCTTGTCCAGGGCAAGGATTTTGCCGCTTTCGATGTCATATACCCAGCCGTGCAGGCGAATGGCGTTGTTGCGCAGGCCTACCGCCACCGACGGATGGGTCTTGATGTTGCTCAGCTGAGCAAAGACGTTCTCCTGCACCATCGCATTCACTTTATCGATTGGCTGATCCCAGGTTTTCTTCTCAACCACCGCTTTTGCCGCATCAGAATAGCGCAGCCAGTGGGAAACGGCTGGCATCGGCTCCAGATCGGCGTTGTCAGCAATCGCCTTCATCGCGCCGCAGTTGGAGTGGCCGCAAATAACAATATCGGTCACGCCAAGGGCCACTACCGCGTATTCGATGGTTGCAGAGACACCGCCAGGCTCCGGCCCGAACGGTGGCACAATGTTGCCCGCGTTTCGAATGACAAAGAGCTGTCCTGGCTCCTGCTGCGTGACCAGTTCCGGAACCAGACGGCTGTCGGAGCAGGAGATAAACAGCGCTTTGGGATTCTGACTGGACGCTAAACTACGAAAAAGCTCTTTACGTTGCGGGAAAATCTCTTTTTGAAAGCTGAGAAAACCTTCAATGATATGTTGCATAGCCATTTCTCTTTTATCTGTTTTAGTTTAGGTATGATCGCGATCACACTCGTAAAATTTAACCACCGTGCCTTAGCGGAGACAAGCAATATATTTCTGGCCCGACCGCTGCACAATCTCATCTGCGTTCGCCGGGATGTTTTGCCCTTCAAAGGCCCCGTACAGTCGCTGGTACGTTTTCCCGGTCAGTCGACCGATCACCGATTCAACGGTGCGGGCAGGCAGCGGCAGCATATTCGGATAACTCCACATAAACGACACGGCGTCCTTACCAGGCGTAACCTGCAAAATATCACCGGCCAGCAGCACGCCGTCGCCTGACTGCCAGTGCAGTACCGTGCCGCCTGCAAAATGCCCGCCCAGACGCAGCAGCGTCACCGACGGCAAAATCTCCAGGGCGTCCTCCTCCCAGAAGCGTATCGCCGGACTGTCACGCATCACCCACTGCCGATCGCTGGCGTGCAGGTAGATCGGCGCGTTAAACGCGGCGGCCCACTCCTGCATGGTGGTGTAGTAATGTGGGTGCGAAATCGCGATCGCGCTGATGCCCCCGAGCGCGTCAACTAACGCTCTGGTCGCCGGATCGAGGTTGGCGATGCAGTCCCACAGAACATTGCCCTGCGGCGTACTCAGCAGAAGCGCCCGCTGGTTGATGGCAAAAGCGGGAACGGTTTTGATGCTGAACAGCTGCGGCTCCAGCTGTTGCCATTTGTTGGTGTGCGTGGTCGTAAGGCTGTCGAAGTCCGTCCATGCCTGGCCCGTCACCGGGACATACTGGCGCTCATCGTCGCAAATCGGGCAGTTTTTGGGCTGTTTATCGTAAGCGGTACCGCAGGTTTTACAGAGTGTAATCATCGGCTTTCCTCAGCAATAAAGCACTGAGTATGGCAGGGATTAACCATATGTGCTGAGGGGTGCCTGGCCCGCTTTTTTTGACTTATACTGTGCCAGTATCAAAAACTGAATAACGCAGGTGGCACATGGAAATTGATCTCGATAACTTAGTCTTTAACGGGCTGGATGAAGCAGAAGAGCGCAACGCGGAACGTCTCGACGATGCGGATAAAAAAGCCCAGGCGATTGTCGCCAATGACGACTGCGGCGATGCCTGCAAGATCTGACGAGAAAGCACCGGAAGCCCCGGTGCTTTTTTTATGCATGAGGGTTTCACGCGTTATCAGATCTCCGGCGTTTTGCTAAACCCGGTCAGCATCAGGATCAGGCTTTGTTGAGATGACCCCGTCTCAAACTGATAGTGATTTCCCTGACGATCGCCGCCGATATACCACGAAATTTCGGTTTTCCCTTCTGCCAGCGCCTTGCGCACCGCTTTATCCACGTCCACCATCCGGTATTCGCGGGAGTGGTTCAGGTAAAGCACCGCATCCGAGCGATAGTTGCAGGGCGGCCGTGAATGCCAGCTCACGGTGGCCGGATCCCAGTCGTTGCTCGCCGGATAGAAGAAGATTTGATCCGCGCCGTTGGTTTCCACTTTCCCGCCATAAATTCTCACGCGGTATTTAAACTGGGCAGGATCCTGTCCGGCAGGCAGCGGAGGAATGTTGAACTTCACCAGCGACAATGTTTCGCTGTTTTTCATCCTTCCGCCGTTCTTCCAGTTGTCCTGCACCAGTAAGACCTGGGGATCGGGTTGTGAAAGTGCGGGTTCCATGCTGCTGAGCCAGACGTTGGCCTTCGCTTTTGAATAACCATACGGCACGGTGGTGCCGCAATCCATTCCGCGGTTCATGCACAGGTCGGTCATAAAGCGCGCGGCATCTTCCGTCCAGCCGTTCATGAAGTCAGCATGCGCCGTATACAGGCTCCCCCATCGCTCTTCACGTTCACTGCCATGCATGGTGGGGTCGAGGGAAAGCTGGACTTTACTGGTATCCAGAGAGCTAATTGTCGGAAGCACGTACGCAATATTCATGTTCACCGTCGGGATCTTCACCGGGAAGGCGGACGGACACTGTCCTTTCGTATCGTAGGTGGCGTTAGCCAGGCCGTGGGCGGGCTTCAGGTTGACCCCGTCCCAGCAGTTCGGGAACTGAACGCCGATATTAAACTGCACGGCATCCTTCGCCTTGCGTAAGCCGCAGACTTCACCCGTTCTGGTGGTGTAGCCCTTGCCGTTGGCGCATAAAAAGGTGATATGTGGATTTGGCGCGGTGCCGTGATGATCGCCCGCCAGCAGCGACAGCCCCGCCGGGAACGGGTGCAGTGGCCAGGCGTCAACGTTCGATGCCTGATAATAGGTTTTTTGATAGGCGGGTTTGACCACCGTTCCGTCCGGTAATTTTAGCGACGGAGCCCAGTAGGCCGAGCTGTCTGCATTGTTATCGCAGGTGGTCTTTTCCTGGGTACGCAGCGATTCACGGCTGGAGTAAGCATCCGTTTGCACGTTACCAAAAAAATCGTGCAGCATGGCCTCGTTGGGCATGCCGTACATCATAATGGCATCATCGCCGAGGGTATGGGAATAACTGCATACAACATGCGCCTGTGGACCAGCGTGTGCCGCCTGCATGGCAAGCAATAGCACGGTGGCAGAAAGCGCGGGGGTTAATACTGTCCGTTTCATTATTATCTCCATCTGAGAAAGGAGATAGTGGTAACAAAACGGCTATCGTTTACCGAGGATTAGCCAGGGCATTTTTCCCTTCATTCTCACTTTACACGCATCACGCACAGCTCATTCCAGTACATTTCGCGCGTCCGGCGAAGTTCAGCGTGACGTTTTAACATAGAACCACTCCGGGTCGATGTTGGCTACGTCCACGCCATAGAGGCTGGCGACAGGCAGTATTGACTCAAGAACACGTTGCGCGCTGTTCTCCGCATTCGCTGGTCGGGGCGCAAAAAACCGCCGTAACGTGCTTATCCATTTTTTCATCGTCATTACCCTTCTCGCTTAACCTGGAGTCAGTTAAACACGCCTTCATCATGAAGAGGAAATAACAATAATGACTGTTGATATGCAGGATCTGAAAAACTCGCGAGACGCTGTCGTCCTAACCGGCCAGCGCTTTAACCACCGTTTCCATCGCTTTGGTGGTCAACTCACTGCGCTTAACGCGCTGGTTCGCCAGCGCGGTACGCAGTACCCCGGCAATCACGATATGCTTGGGCTCCTGCCCTAAGTCACGCATCTCCAGAACGACCTTGCCAACCACCCGACACATCTCCTGGTACAGCGCTTCGTCTTTGGTCACATTGCCCATTGCCATCACTCCGTTGCCCTAAACCGTCAGCTTAAATCATTCGTCGGCTGGATACAAAAAAGAAGCCCGGCGTGTTGTTCGCCGGGCTTCGTCTGGAAAATCAGGCGATTAGTTGTTTACCGGGATGACCGCGCCTTTGTATTTGGTGCGGATCCAGTCCTGAATCTCTTTGGAGTGCAGCACGTTCACCAGCGCGACGATATCCTTCTTCTTCTCATCACCGCGATGAACGGTAATGATGTTGGCGTACGGGTTATTCTCACCGCTTTCAACCGCAATTGGATCGTGGACCGGATCCAGACCGGCATCAATTGCGTAGTTGGCGTTGATCACCACCGCAGCACCTTCGTCGTTGTTGTACATCTGCGGCAGCAGAGATGCCTCGACGTTAGGGGTGAATTGCAGCTTTTTCGGGTTCTCCACAATATCGCTGATGCGCGCGGTCACTTTATCGATGCCTGGCTTCAGTTTGATCACGCCCTCTTTTTCGAAGATGGAGAGAATACGCCCTTCCTCGGAAACCGCATCACGCATGATGATTTTGCCGCCTTCCGGCAGATCCTTCAGCGATTTGTATTTTTTTGAATAGATACCGATCGGCTCAATGTGGATTGCGCCTGCACTGACAAAATCATAATCCTTATCGCCCGCATGATCTTTAAGCACGCTGTTCAGGTAAGGGATGTGCTGGAAATAGTTGGCATCAATGTCATGCCCTGCCAGCGCCGTGTTTGGCAGAATGTAGTCCTGGAACGGTTTAATCTCCAGATCGATCCCCTGCTTTGCCAGAATCGGCTTAGCCTGCTCCAGAATTTCCGCGTGCGGGGTGTTGGACGCCCCCACGGTGAGCGTGTCCGCCCAGGAGGCAAAGCTCAGGGCGCTCAGGGTGGCTGCGGCGATCAGTGTCAGTGTCTTTTTCATGATGTGGTTCCTGTGTGTATTTATTAGCGTTTATCTAACAGTGAAGTAATGGCATCGCCGCAGAACTGGATAATGAACACGATGATCAGAATGGTCACCGTTGCCACCAGCGTGACGTCACCATGGTTGCGCTGGAATCCTTCCAGATAAGCCAGATTTCCCAAACCGCCGGCACCTATCACCCCCGCCATTGCGCTGTAGCTCACCAGCGCAATCAGCGTCACCGTCATACCTGAAACCAGTGCGGGTGAAGATTCCGGCAGTAAAACCCGAAACACTAACGTGCTCAGCCGCGCGCCCATCGAACGCGTGGCTTCAATTACCCCTTTATCCACTTCCCGCAGGGCAATCTCGACCAGACGGGCGTAGAACGGCGCGGCGCCCACAATCAGGGCGGGCAGCGCAGCGTTAGCGCCGAGAATGGTCCCCACAACGGTCTTGGTGAACGGGATCAGCAGAACAATGAGAATGATGAACGGAATCGAGCGGAACACGTTCACCACAATCGACATCACGCTGTAGACCGTGCGGTTGTGGAATAACCCGCCGCGGGCGGTTAAAAACAGCGCCAGACCGAGCGCGATCCCCAGAACAAACGTCGCCACGCCGGAAAGCGCGGTCATGTAGAGCGTCTCCTGGGTTGCAGCCCAAAGTTGATCCCACTTCAGGTGCGGAAAGAGTTCATCAGCCATGCTTGATTACCTCGCCTTCAATATCGCTTTGCTTCAGGTCGGCGAGGATATTGTTCAGTTGTTCATCCGATGCCACCACGTGCACCCAGAGCTGCCCGAAAACACCGTGGGCGGTTTGCGTCATTTTGCCGTGCAGGATGTTAAACGGCAGGCCGTAGCGCAGGGTCAGTTCACCGACGATCGGCCTGTGCGTGCTGTGCCCGGTGAAGGTGAGCTTGATGACCGCGCCCTCCAGCTCATTTGCCAGTTCGGTATTGAAGGTCTCTTCCTCCGCGTACTGGCTCACCTGGCGGACAAACTGCCGGGTGATCGGCTGCTGAGGATGCGTAAACACGCTGAGTACCTCCCCCTCTTCCACCACCTTGCCGTTCTCCATTACCGCCACGCGGTCGCAGATTTTGCGCACCACGTGCATCTCATGCGTAATGAGTACGATGGTCAGGTTAAAACGACGGTTAATGTCCAGGAGCAGATCGAGGATCTGATCGGTGGTCTGCGGATCCAGCGCCGAGGTAGCTTCGTCACACAGCAGTACGTCCGGATGATTGGCCAGCGCGCGGGCAATGCCCACACGCTGTTTTTGCCCGCCGCTCAGCTGGGACGGGTAGGCATTCTCGCGCCCCTTCAGGCCGACCAGCTCCACCAGCTCGGCAACGCGAGCCTGAATTTGCGCTTTTGGCACACCGGCAATTTGCATTGAAAAGGCGATGTTTTCCTTCACCGTGCGCGACCAGAGCAGATTAAAGTGCTGGAACACCATGCTGATTTTCAGGCGTGCCTGACGCAGCGCTTCTCCCTTCGCGGCGGAGATATCCTGACCGTTAATGGTGACGCTGCCGGCGCTGGGCTTTTCCAGACCGTTCAGCAGACGGATAAGCGTACTTTTCCCGGCCCCGCTGTAACCAATGATCCCGTAAATCTGTCCCTGCTCTATCGTCAAGTTGACGTTATCAACGGCTGTCAGCGCCAGCTTCCCGTTGTCAAAAACCTTCGAAATATTACTGAGTACGATCATTCTTATTCGTTATCCGTTACGCATATAGCGGTTTAGCAGTATGGATGTCCAAAAGATAGTAAACAGCCGTTATCAGCTTTTAAATGACCAAAAAAGAATTTCTTATAATGCGGAGGAATAAGCAGCGAACTGGCGGGTGAAAAGCATTTAGATGAATATCTGCAATAATTATCTGCCTTTTGCATATCATGTCTCATTCATCCGACGAAATTGGTTAATTTTTCAGCACTATGTACTGATATAGCCATCCTCACATCCGGGCACCTTTACGTCTTGCTGTCTTTCAATCCAAAAACATAAGGATTATTCCTTTCTGTTCTAAAACCCAGTGAAACGTTCTTTATTGAGAAAATTTCATGGTCCTATCATCCGGTCATCACCTCTTCACAGGACATGACCATGACGCTTTACCACTCCGTCACCGAACTAATTGGCCATACGCCACTCATCCAGCTGCACAAGCTGGATACCGGCCCCTGCTCGCTGTTTCTGAAGCTGGAAAATCAGAATCCAGGCGGCTCGATTAAAGACCGCGTCGCGCTGTCGATGATTAACGAAGCCGAGCGTATGGGGCAGCTACGGCCCGGCGGCACCATTATTGAAGCCACGGCGGGGAACACCGGCCTGGGGCTGGCGTTGATTGCGGCGCAAAAGGGATACTCGCTGATCCTGGTGGTGCCGGACAAAATGAGCCGCGAGAAGATTTTCCACCTGCGCGCGTTAGGAGCGCAGGTCGTGCTGACCCGTTCAGATGTGAATAAAGGGCATCCGGCCTACTACCAGGATTATGCCCGGCGGCTGGCGAACGAACTGCCAGGCGCGTTTTATATCGACCAGTTCAATAACGCGGCCAATCCGCTGGCGCACCGCACCACTACCGCACCGGAACTGTTTGAACAGCTTGACGGCCAGATCGATGCCATCGTCGTCGGCGTGGGGTCCGGCGGTACGCTGGGTGGCTTACAGGCGTGGTTTGCAGAACATTCGCCGCAGACGAAATTTGTGCTTGCCGATCCGGCCGGGTCGGTGCTGGCGGACCAGGTTGAGACCGGACGTCATCACGATGCCGGATCGTGGCTGGTTGAAGGGATTGGCGAAGACTTTATCCCTCCGCTGGCGCACATCGAAGGGGTTAACCGCGCCTGGCGCATTACCGATCGCGAGGCGTTCACCACCGCCCGCGATCTGCTAAAAACGGAAGGGATCCTGGCAGGCTCCTCCACCGGCACGCTGCTGGCGGCGGCGCTGAAATATTGCCAGGCGCAGACTACGCCAAAACGTGTGGTCACCTTCGCCTGCGACAGCGGCAATAAATACCTCTCAAAGATGTTCAACGACGACTGGATGCGCCAGCAGGGGCTGATTTCGCGTCCGCAGGCAGGCGATCTCTCGGACTATATTGCCCTGCGCCACGATGAAGGCGCGACGGTGACTGCCGCCCCGGACGACACGCTTTCCACCGTGCTGGCCCGCATGCGCCTGTACGACATCTCCCAGCTGCCGGTGCTCGATAACAACAAGGTCGTCGGCATCATCGACGAGTGGGACCTGCTGCGACACATTGAGGGAGATGCCGATCGCTTCTCTCTCCCCGTGACGGCGGCCATGACGCGTCAGGTCGAATATCTGGATAAGCAGGCCCCGGAGAGCGCCCTGTACACCATCTTTGACCGTGGCCTGGTGGCGATTATTTATGACGAAGACCGCTTTCTGGGTCTGATCACACGCAGTGACGTACTCACCGCCTGGCGTAACCGCCTGACGAAATAAAAGGAGCAAAAGATGAAAAACCTGGCCACCCTCAGCGTTCACAGCGGTGAGTATTACGACACGCACGGCGCCGTGATGCCTCCAATTTACGCCACGTCGACGTTTGCGCAACCGGCACCGGGTGAACATACCGGCTACGAATACTCCCGGAGCGGCAACCCAACCCGCCATGCGCTGGAGACCGCCATCGCCGAACTGGAAGGCGGCACGCGCGGGTACGCCTTCGCGTCAGGGCTGGCGGCCATTTCCACCGTGCTCGAACTGCTGGATAAAGACAGCCATATCGTTGCCATTGACGACGTGTATGGCGGTACGTATCGCCTGATCGAAAACGTGCGCAAGCGCAGCACCGGGTTACAGGTGAGCTGGGTTAAGCCGGACGATGTAGCCGGACTTGAGGCCGCCATTCGCCCGAACACCCGCATGATCTGGGTGGAAACGCCGACGAACCCGCTGCTGAAACTGGCCGACCTGGAGGCCATCGCAGACATTGCCCGGCGCCATAATGCGATCAGCGTGGCGGATAATACCTTCGCCTCCCCGGTCATTCACCGGCCGCTGGAGGCGGGGTTCGACATTGTGGTTCACTCCGCCACCAAATATCTCAACGGTCATTCAGACGTGGTTGCCGGGCTGGCTGTTGTCGGGGCAAATAAGGATCTCGCGGAGCGTCTGGGCTATCTGCAAAATGCGGTTGGCGGCGTTCTGGATCCGTTCAGCAGCTTCCTGACGCTACGGGGGATTCGCACCCTCTCCCTGCGCGTTGAGAAGCACAGTGCCAACGCGCTGGCGATTGCGCAATGGCTGGAGCAGCATCCGCAGATAGAGAGCGTGCTCTATCCCGGGCTGGAGTCACACCCCCAGTATGCGCTTGCCCGCAGACAAATGGCGCTGCCGGGCGGCATGATCTCCGTTGTGATTAAAGGCGATGCGCAACGCGCGACAGAGGTGATTCGTCATCTTACGCTCTTTACCCTGGCGGAAAGCCTGGGCGGGGTGGAGAGTCTGGTGAGCCAGCCCTACAGCATGACCCACGCCTCCATTCCACTGGCGCAGCGTCTTGCAAACGGCATTGTGCCGCAGCTGATACGCCTGTCGGTGGGGATTGAGGATGCGAAAGATCTGATCGCCGACCTTCAGCAGGCGCTGGAAAAGTGAGCAAAAAACGGCGGGCGTTGCGCCTGCCGTCATAAGATGACATTAGGCCTTAACGCCTTGATAACAAACTTATGTGAATCTGCACAGATTGTTTTTGAAACGCTGTTTCCATTTTCCTTTTTACTGTGAATCAGCGTATAATGCGCGCCAAATCCCTGGTGAATGGTTTCAGCGCTTGGAATACAAAAAACAACGTACAACTTCTCCTCTCCTTCGTTGGGCTGGCACTCAGGCACACTTTCTTCTGCACGCTCATTTGATGTCACCTATTCTTAGTGCGTGTCATATACTCTTTCGCAACACAGGTTTGACTCCGCGGCGGTGCGCCCCCGGAGCGAGATTTCCATATCCTTCCCAACTTAAAGACTAAGACTGTCATGAAAAAGACGAAAATTGTTTGTACTATCGGCCCGAAAACCGAATCCGAAGAGATGCTGAGCAAAATGCTGGATGCCGGCATGAACGTGATGCGTCTGAACTTCTCCCACGGCGACTATGCTGAACACGGTCAGCGTATTCAGAACTTGCGCAACGTGATGAGCAAGACCGGGAAAAAAGCGGCAATCCTGCTCGACACCAAAGGTCCTGAAATCCGCACCATCAAACTGGAAGGCGGTAACGACGTTTCCCTGAAAGCGGGCCAGACCTTCACCTTCACCACCGACAAATCCGTTGTAGGTAATAACGAAATCGTTGCCGTGACCTACGAAGGCTTCACCAGCGATCTGTCCGTTGGCAACACCGTGCTGGTGGATGACGGCCTGATCGGCATGGAAGTGACCGCGATTGAAGGTAACAAGGTTATCTGTAAAGTGCTGAACAACGGCGATCTGGGCGAAAACAAAGGCGTTAACCTGCCGGGTGTGTCCATTGCTCTGCCAGCGCTGGCTGAAAAAGACAAACAAGACCTGATCTTCGGCTGCGAACAAGGTGTGGACTTCGTTGCGGCGTCCTTCATCCGTAAACGTTCTGACGTGGTTGAGATCCGTGAGCACCTGAAAGCGCACGGCGGTGAGAACATTCAGATCATCTCCAAGATCGAAAACCAGGAAGGCCTGAACAACTTCGACGAAATCCTTGAAGCGTCTGACGGTATCATGGTAGCGCGTGGCGACCTGGGCGTAGAAATCCCGGTTGAAGAAGTGATCTTCGCGCAGAAGATGATGATCGAGAAATGCGTTCGCGCGCGAAAAGTGGTTATCACCGCAACGCAGATGCTGGACTCCATGATCAAAAACCCACGTCCTACCCGTGCTGAAGCCGGCGACGTGGCGAACGCCATCCTCGACGGTACCGATGCCGTTATGCTGTCTGGCGAATCTGCAAAAGGGAAATACCCTCTGGAAGCGGTCGGCATCATGGCGACCATCTGTGAGCGTACCGACCGCGTGATGAAAAGCCGTCTGGATTACAACAACGACAGCCGTAAACTGCGCATCACCGAAGCCGTGTGCCGTGGTGCGGTAGAAACCGCCGAGAAACTGGAAGCCCCACTGATTGTCGTGGCGACCCAGGGCGGTAAATCTGCGCGTGCCGTGCGTAAATACTTCCCGGATGCGACCATTCTGGCGCTGACCACCAACGAAACCACCGCGCGTCAGCTGGTGCTGAGCAAAGGCGTGATCCCACACCTGGTGAAAGAGATTGCCTCTACCGATGATTTCTATCGTCTGGGTAAAGAAGTGGCTCTGGAACTGGTTGATTGTGGCCTGGCTCAGAAAGGCGACGTGGTGGTTATGGTTTCTGGTGCACTGGTACCAAGCGGTACAACCAACACTGCATCTGTCCACGTACTGTAATATTTCACGAACAAATTATTGTTTTGTTAAAAAGCGTCCTTCGGGGCGCTTTTTTTATTCCCGCCATTAACCAGAACTATTCAAAAAGCAAATCGGGTTTTTCTATTTAATCGCGATTTATCTAAGATGAATCCGATGAAAAATGCCTTTTTTAACATAGCTTTTTCGTCAAAATTGCCGATTTCGTTGCTTCTTTGAGCGAACGATCAAAAATAGGCGTAATCCCATCAAAAAAATATTCTCAACCCAAAAAACTTTGTGTAATACTTGTAACGCTACATGGAGATTAACTCAATCTAGAGGGTATTAATAATGAATCGTACTAAACTGGTACTGGGCGCGGTAATCCTGGGTTCTACTCTGCTGGCAGGTTGCTCCAGCAACGCTAAAATCGATCAGCTGTCTTCTGACGTTCAGACTCTGAACGCTAAAGTTGACCAGCTGAGCAACGACGTGAACGCAATGCGTTCCGACGTTCAGGCTGCTAAAGACGACGCAGCTCGCGCTAACCAGCGTCTGGACAACCAGGCTACTAAATACCGTAAGTAATAGTACCTGTTAATAAAATGGCGCACATTGTGCGCCATTTTTTTTGCCTTCGTCAAACCTCTACTGAAGCGCTTTCTCTCCCTCGCCTTCCGTCACCGCCGCTGAGACACGACTGTTCTGAACCGACAGGACAGAATTGCTGGCTGACGAACCATTGCCTGCTGAAACGGCAACCGGGATCCCGGCTCTGCGCGCCAGAGCTTTGTCGATTAGCGTTTTATCGCTACCTGATTCCGCTGCGAAGGCGGTAAACGCCGCAGAGTGCGTGAACGGCACCGTCTGTGGGTTTTCGCCCTCAGCCTGCGCCAGCGGCCTGTGCACCTCGATATAACGTTTGCCGTCCGGCTCGACGGAGAACTTCACCGGCTCATTGATAATCTGCACCCGCGTGCCGACGCGCACTTGTTCAAACAACGCTTTGATATCCGGCGCGTTCATTCGCATACAGCCCGAGCTGACCCGTAGCCCTACGCTGTCCGGCGCGCTGGTGCCATGAATAAGATATTCCCCATTCCCGATGCCCAGACGCAGCGCAAAGCGCCCCAGCGGGTTATTTGGCCCTGCGGGCACCACAGGCGGCAGTTTAATGCCCTGCGCCAGTGAGCGCGCTCTGATGCCCGCTGTGGGGGTCCAGGTAGGGTTAGGGATTTTCTGACTCACACGGGTGGTGCTGACCGGTGTTTCCAGCCCAAGCTGACCAATACCCAGCGGATAGACCTGCACGATATTTTCGCCAGGCGGATAGAAGTAAAGACGCAGCTCCGCCAGATTCACCACAATGCCCTCACGCTCGGTGTCCGGGAGCAGCATCTGGGAAGGAATGGTAATGACCGTTCCTGGCGCAGGGTTTACCGGTGCAATGGTATTATTGGTTTCAAGGATAAGCTGTGCGGCGGTATTAAACCGACGAGCGATAGCCTGGAGCTTATTGTCGCCTTCCTGAATGGTGTATGTCTGATTTTGCCCAATCAGGCGGCTGCCTGCGGGCGGTAAAGGATAATCAACCGCCCTGGCTGAATTAACAGCACTGAGCGAACCAAGGAGTAATAGAGTTATTAGAGACGCGCGCTTCATGCTGAGATTCCTTATTCACTGACCAAACGTCAGAAAGCTGAAAAACCAGCGAGGTGGAAACCACCCCGCGAAACAGAATGAATGCTGTTCTGTCAGTTTAGCTAAGGATTGCGGCTTTGGCGCGTATGGCGCGGATCATCGCTTCCAGTCCCTGGGAGCGGGACGGGGTGAGGTGTTGGGTTAAGGCCATTTTTTCAAACCACGAGCGAACGTCAAAGGCGACAATATCCTGCGCCGACATCTGGTGATAAAGAATAAATACGACGGCAATAAGCCCCTTCACAATGGCGGCATCGCTGTCACCCTGTAAATCGATTACGCCATCATCCGTCTGCTGCATCTGGATCCAGACCTGGCTCTGGCAGCCCTGAATGATGTTGTCCCGGTTATGCGCCTCTTCGCTGAGCGGCGGCAGGCGCTGACCTAGCTCGATAATATAAAGGTATTTCTCTTCCCAGTTTGCGCAACGCCCAAAGTTACGCAGCAATTTATCTCTGTCCGGCAAATCTGCCATCTCACGCCTCTCCGTTAGCCAAGCAGCTGGTGAATACGTTTTAGTCCCGCCACCAGTCTGTCGACCTCTTCCGTTGTGTTGTACATCACCAGCGATGCGCGGCACATGGCCGGTACCTGATAATACGCCATCAGTGGCATCGCGCAGTGATGCCCGGTACGTACGGCGACGCCGTAATTATCCAGGAAACTGCCCACATCATAAGCGTGATGCTTGCCGAGGTTGAAGGCTATCACACCCAGACGGTCAGCAGGGCCATATAAGGTCAGATCCGGGACGCCGGCAAGCTCCTGCAAGGCATATTGCATCAGCAGCTGTTCGTACTCCTGAATCGCCGCCAGCCCCGTTTCAGAGACGTAGCTAATGGCCGCGCCCAGCCCGATGATCCCGCCTGTGTTTGGCGTACCCGCCTCGAAGCGCCAGGGCGCCCGGGCGTAGGTTGTGCCTTCCGTCAGGCTGACGGTGGCAATCATTGACCCGCCCCCTTCCCACGGCGGCATGGCCTGAAGAATGTCCTCTTTCACATACAACACGCCGATGCCCGTCGGACCATACAGCTTGTGCCCGGAGAAGACGTAGAAATCGCAGTCCAGAGTCTGAACGTCAACCGCATGGTGCATCACCGCCTGGGCACCATCAATCAACACTTTCGCACCGGCCTGATGGGCTTTGTCGACGATCAGCGCCACCGGATTTTCCGTCCCCAGCACGTTTGAAACGTGGGTCACCGCTACCAGCCGCGTTCTGTCGTCAAGCAGGGCGTCCAGCTGTTCAAGCTGAAGCGTACCGTCTTCGTTTAGCGGGATCACCCGCAGTTGCGCCCCCACACGCTCACAGAGCATCTGCCAGGGCACGATGTTAGCGTGGTGCTCTAGCTGGGTGATGATGATGTTATCTCCCGCGTGCACCTGCGCATTGCCCCAGCTGTTAGCCACCAGGTTGATCCCTTCGGTGGTGCCACGCACGAACACCAGCTCTTCCGGCGAACGCGCGTTGAGAAACGCCGCAACCTGCGTGCGCACGTTTTCCATGCGCTGGGTCGCCTCGGCGC
>NZ_JABMCU010000380.1:0-864 GCF_013179605.1 Enterobacter sp. CM29
ACACCTTCAACGGCTTACAGAACGCTCCCCTACCCAACAACGCCTAAGCGTCGCTGCCGCAGCTTCGGTGCATGGTTTAGCCCCGTTACATCTTCCGCGCAGGCCGACTCGACCAGTGAGCTATTACGCTTTCTTTAAATGATGGCTGCTTCTAAGCCAACATCCTGGCTGTCTGTGCCTTCCCACATCGTTTCCCACTTAACCATGACTTTGGGACCTTAGCTGGCGGTCTGGGTTGTTTCCCTCTTCACGACGGACGTTAGCACCCGCCGTGTGTCTCCCGTGATAACATTCTTCGGTATTCGTAGTTTGCATCGGGTTGGTAAGCCGGGATGGCCCCCTAGCCGAAACAGTGCTCTACCCCCGAAGATGAGTTCACGAGGCGCTACCTAAATAGCTTTCGGGGAGAACCAGCTATCTCCCGGTTTGATTGGCCTTTCACCCCCAGCCACAGGTCATCCGCTAATTTTTCAACATTAGTCGGTTCGGTCCTCCAGTTAGTGTTACCCAACCTTCAACCTGCCCATGGCTAGATCACCGGGTTTCGGGTCTATACCCTGCAACTTAACGCCCAGTTAAGACTCGGTTTCCCTTCGGCTCCCCTATACGGTTAACCTTGCTACAGAATATAAGTCGCTGACCCATTATACAAAAGGTACGCAGTCACCCCATAAAGAGGCTCCCACTGCTTGTACGTACACGGTTTCAGGTTCTTTTTCACTCCCCTCGCCGGGGTTCTTTTCGCCTTTCCCTCACGGTACTGGTTCACTATCGGTCAGTCAGGAGTATTTAGCCTTGGAGGATGGTCCCCCCATATTCAGACAGGATACCACGTGTCCCGCCCTACTCTTCGAGTTCACAGCA
>NZ_JABMCU010000381.1:0-809 GCF_013179605.1 Enterobacter sp. CM29
TCTACAACGCCGATCACCAGCGGCGCTTCCGGGCCCACAATCGTCAGATCGATATTCTCGTTCCGGGCAAAGCTCAGCAGCGCCGGGATATCGGTTACGCCGATGGCGACGTTCTGTAGCGCGGGCTCCAGTGCGGTACCGGCGTTACCCGGTGCCACAAAGACGGTTTCAACCTGCGGAGACTGCGCTGCTTTCCACGCCAGGGCGTGCTCGCGCCCGCCATTACCAATCACTAATACTTTCATTTTCTGCTCCGGAAATTAATGGCGGAAGTGGCGCATGTCGGTAAAGATCATTGCGATGCCGTGTTCGTCGGCAGCGGCAATCACTTCGTCATCACGGATTGAACCGCCAGGCTGGATCACACAGGTGATGCCCACAGCAGCGGCCGCATCAATACCGTCGCGGAAAGGGAAGAAGGCGTCAGAGGCCATGGCGGAACCTTTGACTTCCAGACCTTCGTCACCTGCTTTAATACCCGCGATTTTCGCAGAGTAAACGCGGCTCATCTGGCCTGCGCCTATCCCGATGGTCATGTTCTCTTTGGCGTAAACAATGGCGTTAGACTTCACGAACTTCGCCACTTTCCAGCAGAACAGCGCGTCGCGCAGCTCCTGTTCGGTCGGCTGACGTTTGGTCACCACGCGCAGGTCGGCTTCTGTCACCATACCCAAATCGCGATCCTGAACCAGCAGACCGCCGTTCACGCGCTTGAAGTCCAGGCCCGGCACGCGCTCTGCCCACTGGCCGCAAACCAGCACGCGCACGTTCTGTTTCGCCGCGGTGATTTTCAGCGCTTCTTCGGATGC
>NZ_JABMCU010000382.1:0-773 GCF_013179605.1 Enterobacter sp. CM29
ATGAAACAGCACTCGCTCTAAGGTGAACTTAGACGACTGATGTTTTCGACGACTGCAACCATCTGTTATTTAGTGCGCTCTTGGACGATCTTTGTCGTTTATGAAAATTACATGGTCATATGATGTCCATGCAGGTTTAGGTTGTCTAACCTAATGATAATTATAATTAATAACCATCCGATCCTGTGGCGTGGGGCATGGATGGGGCAAACTCACTCAATTTCTGGTTGAGGATAAGTACCTGGTCCTGGTTATTTTCAGCCATCCAGGATCCATATACCCGATAAACCATTTGCGCGTCGGTGTGTCCCATTTGCTTCGCGATGAAGTTAGGGTTAGCACCGGCAGCTAACGACCAGCATGCATAAGTGTGTCGGGATTGGTATGCTTTGCGATAGCGAATCCCGGCGCGCCGCATTGCTGCCTCCCATGACTGGTTAATCGACCCCACAGCGTAATGATGCCCGGCACGGCCATTACGCGCAGCGATCTGTGGGTTGAACACGAAAGTGCACGGATGCACATCAGTACGACCATACTCGCGCAGTTTCACTTCAACCTGGTACTGCTTGCCCAGGCGTGTTAATTCGGCCTGCCTCTTCAGCACGTCGATCGCTGGCTGAATGAGGTTGATGATGCGATCCGTTCCGGCGTCCGTTTTCGGAAGGGTGAACTCCTTCGTCAAAGTATGGTTCCGGCGGATGATCATCGTGCCTGCTTTCAGGTCAATATCTTCCCAGGCAAGAGCTACCAGCTCTCCGTGACGTACTCCG
>NZ_JABMCU010000383.1:0-772 GCF_013179605.1 Enterobacter sp. CM29
GTTCCGGCATTTGCTCAAGGATGGAGTTGAACTCCTCCGTCCGAACCGTACCGGAGGAAATTGACTGGCCGAACTGACGAAGAGCATTCGCCATTTCTTCTGCCGAGGATCCGCCAATGCGACCTATTTTCTGAAGTGTTTCGGTGAGTTGGATGATCTGGCCGTTCGTCGCACCGGTATCGCGCAATGCAGTGCTGAGGGTTTCCCACAGCTTTGCTGTATCCTGTAGCGAACCACCCGTTGCCGAACTGATACGCATCAGATTCTGCATAGTTTGCGAGGCTGTCGCTGCGCTGCCAGTTAGCCTCTCTATACGCGCGTTGAGCTGGCTCATGTTGTCAGCAGCAACGAGAAACGCCTTACCCCAGTCAACTACGAGTGATGCGGCAATTGCCCCGGCGACGCGGTTGATGTTCGTCTGCAATTCATCCATCTTTTTGGCTGCATTGGTCGCCGAGTTGCCGATGGAGTCGAGCGACTTATTGGCCTTTCCCTGCGCCTTGAGCAAGCCAGATACATCGGCCTCGATGTCGTAATAAATCTCGCCTGCTTTCTCAGACATCAGTTTTCTCCGGGCATAAAAAAACCCACCGCGTGGTGGGTTAGTTATTCGTGTCGTTTATTGGCATCGTTCGGTGTAGGCTGGCGGAGTCGGTGTATCACTCGTGCTCAGGAAATGATCTCCAAGCGCATAATCAACGCCTTTCGAGAAGATCCCCTTCGATTTCATGCTCAGCTCAACGAAGAACGGATGAAACCCCGCATAGGCTCC
>NZ_JABMCU010000384.1:0-737 GCF_013179605.1 Enterobacter sp. CM29
GTAAAAATGCGCTAAACGGGGCCTTATTGCTGGCATTGAGGCGGGTAAATGCCTGCCATTCGTCTCCCCGGTACGCCGCCTGGAAACGCTGGGCAAGGTTGACCTGATAACAGTCGCCGCTGTGAAGATACGCCTGCACGCGAGAGAATTTTTCCGCATATTCCGCCGCGCTCATGTTCGAGTGCCAGCCAGAGGTCAGCATAAAGTGTTCCGCTGTGGCGGGCCGTTGCGCCTCAAGCCAGGCCAGACGCGCCTGCACGTCTCGGTGGCTAAGCAGGGAAACCGTCTGCTTACGGTGATCCACGATTAGCGCCCAGTCATACAGCCCGACCGCCATATCCGGCAGGGAAATATCCGCCTGCGCATGCTCGGGCAGCTTTTCGAAACGGCGACCCAGATCGTAACCAAACAGGCCCAGCGCGCCCCCCTGGAAAGGCAGATCCGGATCCGGTGTGGCAGATAAGCCCAGAGCATGGATCTCGTTCTGAAGCCGCATCAGCGGATCGTCCGTGGGTGACAGCGCATCGGTCGTCAGCGTTTTAACCGGGTCGGCCACCAGAATATCAAAGCGGCTGTAGGGGTGATCCGCATGCCCGGAGTGCAGCAGCATGGCAAAAGGAAGGTGGCTCAGACGGGCAAACCAGAACTCGGCGGCGTCTGCACGCCAGGGTAAGGTCATAACAGTGGGGAAGCGCATGTTCATGTATGGCATACTACCGGGTAGCGTGAAATAATTA
>NZ_JABMCU010000385.1:0-733 GCF_013179605.1 Enterobacter sp. CM29
GGGCAGGTGCTCTATGGATGGCTGAGACTAACAACAAGCAATAGTCACATTTTAGATACAGACTGGAAAGCCGTGAAATTTTTGTGGTGAAACAGGCCCCTGACGGGGCCTGTTTTGTTATTTGCATTTCTTGTTGAAATCAACAATTGCAATATCTTTAACGATATGCAGGTCAAATAATCTCTCATTTCGAGTAAAACTGGAAGTACACATCTCGCTCAATGCATTTTTTACCGTATCTTTATCAGGTACCCTTGGAAGGTACAAGCCTTCAAAGTTGAATCTATTGTAAGGCCACGACCAATTGTAAAAATAATTTGGTATGTTGAACTTGAAAATCGGGAAGTTATTTTCTGAATTCAGCAGAACCGGCGATTTCGCATATGCTCCATTGAAAGCAATATAGTTATAATCTATTCCTCTTAAGCTGTGCTTTATATCATTAATAATAACAGAGCTATATTCGGACTGAGCTTTGGATGCAGCGCCAAATGCATAGATATACACGGCAAAATAAGTGAGTGGAATTAGCAGCAAAAGGATTAAATATTTTGCTTGAGTGTTTTTAGTTAATACGTAAACACAATAAAAGACAAGCAGATTTAATCCACCAAACCCTACGTATAACCGTGAAAAATAAGGTACGGCACTCTCAAGAGGTAGCAGGGAGCCCATCGTGGCAATCAAAGAAATAAAAGGTAGTGAAACTAATGCTAGGTATGTGAATATTAAT
>NZ_JABMCU010000386.1:0-705 GCF_013179605.1 Enterobacter sp. CM29
GCCCTGGCTGCCCGGCACCCTGATGCTGTGGGTCACCTACTTTATGGGACTGGTGATTTATTACGTCCTGCTGAGCTGGATGCCAACGCTGATGCAGGGGATGGGGTATGCGCTGGCGGAATCCGCCTGGCTCACCTCGCTGTTCACCTTCGGCGGCACCGCTGGCATTCTGCTCGCGGGCTGGATGATGGACCGCTGGGAAGCGCACAAGGTGGTCGCGTGTGGTTTCGTGCTGACGATGGGCCTGATTCTTTTACTCGGCATTGAGCATAATCATATCGCCCTGTTTGGCGGGTTAATCTTCCTGATGGGGATCGCGATGAATGGCGCGCAGTCGGGGATGCAGACCCTGGCCGCCACCTTTTACCCTACCGAGTGCCGCGCGACGGGTATCGCCTGGATGCAGGGGATCGGCCGCTTCGGCGGCGTGGCGGGCACCATGACCAGCGCCCAGCTTCTTTCCATGCAGTGGCAGGCGGACAGTATTTTGATGATCCTCAGCGTGCCTGCTCTCGTGGCCGCGGCGGCAACCGTCTACAAAATGCTGTATAGCCGCTCGCAGGAGCCGGGCGTCGCCTAGTCCCTCTCTTTTCTGCTATTCTGCCCCCCGCAATTAAGGGGGCAGCATGCTTAACATCGTCTTATTCGAACCAGAAATCCCACCCAATACCGGCAATATCATCCGCCTGTGCGCCAACACCGGTT
>NZ_JABMCU010000387.1:0-696 GCF_013179605.1 Enterobacter sp. CM29
CATCTCGCCCGCGCCGTTGTGGCGGAAGAAGTCGCTGCCCTGGCCCGGCGTGAGCATGTCGGTCCATTTTTCAAAGTCTTCCAGCTCGTGGCCCGGACGCTGGGTAAACAGGTTGTAGGCGATGCGGATGGTCATCTGCTTTTTCTCGTGCAGCTCGGCAATTACCTCGTAATCTTCCGGGTAGTTCTGGAAGCCGCCGCCCGCGTCGATGGCACTGGTCAGCCCCAGGCGGTTCAGCTCGCGCATGAACTGGCGCGTGGAGTTGACCTGCTGCTCCAGTGGCAGCTTCGGCCCTTTGGCGAGGGTTGAGTACAGGATCATGGCGTTCGGGCGGGCGATCAGCATCCCGGTCGGGTTGCCGTTGGCGTCGCGCTGGATCTCCCCGCCCGGCGGATTCGGCGTGTCCCTGGTGTAGCCGACCACCTTCAGCGCGGCGCGGTTGAGCAGGGCGCGGTCGTACAGGTGCAGGATAAACACCGGCGTATCCGGCGCGGCGTCGTTAATTTCATCCAGCGTCGGCATACGGCGCTCGGCAAACTGGAACTCGCTCCAGCCCCCCACCACGCGCACCCACTGGGGCGACGGCGTGCGCAGGGCCTGCTCTTTCAGCATGCGCAGGGCATCTGCCAGGGACGGTACGCCTTCCCAGCGCAGCTCGAGATTGTAGTTCAGCCCGCCGCGGATCAGGTGCAGGTG
>NZ_JABMCU010000388.1:0-675 GCF_013179605.1 Enterobacter sp. CM29
GAAGTTTTCCGACTTCGCCCTGCACCCAAAGGTGATCGAAGCCCTTGAAACTAAAGGGTTTCATAACTGCACGCCCATTCAGGCTCTCGCCCTGCCGCTGACGCTGGCCGGTCGTGATGTTGCAGGGCAGGCGCAAACCGGTACTGGCAAAACGATGGCGTTTTTAACGTCAACGTTTCATTATTTACTTTCTCACCCAGCGATTGCAGACCGCAAAGTTAACCAGCCGCGCGCGCTAATTATGGCCCCGACGCGAGAACTGGCGGTACAGATCCACGCAGACGCTGAGCCCCTGGCGCAAGCCACCGGCCTGAAACTTGGCCTGGCCTATGGCGGCGACGGCTACGATAAACAGCTGAAAGTGCTGGAAAGCGGCGTCGATATCCTGATTGGGACCACCGGCCGTCTTATCGACTACGCCAAACAGAACCATATCAACCTCGGCGCAATCCAGGTCGTGGTGCTGGATGAAGCAGACCGCATGTACGATCTGGGCTTCATTAAAGACATCCGCTGGCTGTTCCGCCGTATGCCTGCGGCAAACCAGCGTCTGAACATGCTGTTCTCCGCAACCCTGTCATACCGCGTACGTGAACTCGCATTCGAGCAGATGAACAATGCGGAATATGTGGAAGTAGAACCGGAACAGAAAACCGGGCACCGCATTAAAGAAGA
>NZ_JABMCU010000389.1:0-672 GCF_013179605.1 Enterobacter sp. CM29
CGATCGGCAAAGCGCATCACTTTATCTTCGATCGACGGGCAATAACGTGGGCCGATCCCTTCGATCACGCCGGCGTACATTGGGCTGCGATCGAGGTTATTGCGGATCACGTCATGGGTTTTTTCATTGGTGTGCGTGATGTAGCACGGCACCTGCTGCGGATGTTGCGCCGCATTGCCCATGAACGAGAACACCGGCATCGGGTTATCACCGTGCTGCTGTGCCAGTACGCTGAAATCAATGGTACGCGCATCAATTCGCGGCGGCGTACCGGTTTTCAGGCGGCTTACGCGCAGCGGCAGCTCACGCAGACGACGAGACAGCGGAATCGACGGCGGATCGCCCGCACGGCCACCGCTGTAGTTGTCCAGACCAATATGGATTTTACCGTCCAGGAATGTCCCGACCGTCAGCACCACCGCTTTTGCGCGGAACTTGAGACCCATCTGGGTCACGGCGCCAACAACACGATCGTTTTCCACGATAAGATCTTCTACTGCCTGCTGGAAGATCATCAGGTTCGGTTGGTTTTCCAGCGCGGTGCGCACAGCCTGACGGTAAAGCACGCGGTCTGCCTGTGCACGGGTGGCGCGAACAGCCGGACCTTTACTCGCGTTTAGTATCCTAAACTGAATGCCCGCATGATCGATCGCTTTCGCCATCAGGCCGCCA
>NZ_JABMCU010000039.1:0-25606 GCF_013179605.1 Enterobacter sp. CM29
GGTAGCGGCCTTCGGCACCGCCTTCGTTGGTGATGTTCGCCGCCATCGCGGCATCGCTGGTGTACGGGGTTTTGCTCTCGAAGCCCATCAGCGACCAGGTGCCGGAAGAGAGATAGGCCGCATCTTTGTCGGCGAGCGGCGAGGCAATGACCGCGCTCGCGGTGTCGTGACTGGCGACGGCGACAACAGGGATTTCATTCCCCTGCGGGCAAAGCCAGTGACCGATCACATTGCCCGGATGGGTTGGCGCGCCGAACCAGGACGGCGAGGCGCCCGTCCAGGCCAGCAGATGTTCATCCCAGTTATCGGTGTTGATGTTGACCAGCTGCGTGGTGGTGGCGTTGGTGTATTCCCAGTTCATATTGCCGGTCAGACGGTAGCTTAAGTAGTCCGGGATCAGCAGCGCATGCGCCACCTTTTCGACCAGCTCAGGCTGTTGCTCAACCAGCGCACGTAGCTGATACAGCGTGTTAAACGGCAGGAACTGGATGCCACTGCGACCATAGATGTTCTCCTTGCCAAGCTGCGCGATGGCGTGCGCCATCAGCCCATCGGTGCGGCTGTCGCGGTAGGAGACCGGCAGGCCGACGCGTTCGCCGTGACTGTCCAGCAGCACGTAATCCACACCCCAGGTATCAATGCCGATACTGTCGATGCGAATACCGTCTTCGCAGACGTTGTGAAGTCCGGTGCGGATCTCTGCTTCCAGGGCGTCGATATCCCAGGTAACAAAACCGTCCTGTTTTTGCAGGCAATTGGCGAAACGGTGCATTTCGCGAAGCGTAAGGGTGTGCAGGTCGCAGTCCCAGGTGGCGAGCATTACACGGCCGCTGGATGCGCCTAAATCGACAGCCACACAATGGCGAAAAGTCATGGTCGGGTCCTTTCTTAAGTCATTACCGAGGAGTGTAAGAAAGGGAAGAAATAGCCACCTTCTCGCCACTGACAGCCCAAATCTCGCGCTGGCAAGAAAGCAAAGATGAACGTGAGGGAGTTCACAGTTTCCAGTAATCGCGGGGTTTGCAGGCAGTGTGACGCTGACCGCATTTCCCGATCTTTCCGCCTGTTTCTTGAAAAACCGGCAGCTTTTGCGCGGTTTGCTGTCAAAAATTTAAGGTGAGCGGGGAAGGCCTTAATTACTATTTTGAGAACTTTTCTCATTGGTAGAGGCCGTTATGACCGTACTGCACAGCGTCGATTTTTTTCCTTCGGGGGCTTCGCCGGTTGCGATTGAGCCACGGCTGCCTCAGGCTGCGTTCCCGGAACATCATCATGATTTTCATGAAATTGTGATTGTTGAGCACGGAACGGGCATCCACGTGTTTAACGGTCAGCCGTATACCATCAGCGGCGGTACGGTGTGCTTCGTGCGCGATCACGACAGGCACCTGTATGAACATACCGATAACCTGTGCCTGACCAATGTGCTCTATCGTTCTCCGGATGCGTTTCAGTTTCTCTCCGGGCTGAATCAGCTGTTGCCGCAGGAGAAGGACGGCCACTACCCGTCGCACTGGCGGGTGAATCAGTCCACGTTGCAGCAGGTGCGTCAGCTGGTAAGCCAGATGGAGCAGAGCGAGGATGGACAGGAGACGCACGCCATTGCTACCCGCGAGATGCTGTTTATGCAGCTGCTGGTGCTGCTGCGGCGCAGCAGCCTGGTGGAAGGGCTGGAAAATAACGACGCGCGCCTGAATCAGCTGATGGCCTGGCTGGAAGATCATTTTGCCGAAGATGTCTGCTGGGAAACGCTGGCGGATGACTTTTCGCTCTCGCTGCGCACGCTGCATCGTCAGCTCAAGCAGCATACCGGGCTGACGCCGCAGCGCTACCTCAACCGTCTGCGCCTGATCAAAGCGCGTCACCTTTTAAGGCACACGGATGAAAGCGTCACGGATATCGCCTATCGCTGCGGTTTCGGCGACAGTAACCACTTTTCAACGCTGTTTCGTCGGGAATTTAGCTGGTCGCCGCGCGATATCCGTCAGGGGAAAGACGCGTTGCTTCAGTAACGCGAGGGCAGTCACCGTTTTTTTACCGCAGAAAGGCTAATAATGTCCGGTTATTCGCCGTCGAGGTTGTGGTGTGGCTGCTCAGTTAATTCTTCGTAAAGATGATTTTTTTGCCTCCGCGAGTCAGGCCGTTGCGGTGGCGGACCGCTATCCGCAAAACGTCTTTGCCGAGCATACCCACGAGTTCTGCGAGCTGGTGCTGGTGTGGCGGGGCAACGGCCTGCACGTCCTCAACGACCGTCCCTACCGCATCACGCGCGGAGACCTGTTCTACATCCGCGCCGAAGATAAACACTCTTACGCCTCGGTTAACGATCTGGTGTTGCAGAACGTCATCTACTGCCCTGACAGGCTTAAACTGAATGTCGACTGGTCGGGCAATATCCCCGGTTTACATGATGCCAGAGGCGAACCGCACTGGCGCTTAAGCAGCAACGGCATGGCTCCGGTGCGCCAGACGATTTCCCAGCTGGAGCAGGAGAGCCAGAAGAGCGATCCGGTGGCAAACCAGATGTCGGAGCTGCTTTTTGCCCAGCTGGTGATGACCCTGAAGCGCCATCGTTACGCTACGGATAATCCCTCTGCCACCACGCAGGAAGCGCTGCTGGATAAGCTCATCACCCGGCTTGCGGGCAGTCTTAACAAGAGTTTCGTGCTGGAAAAATTCTGCGAGCAGGAGCAGTGCAGCGAGCGCGCGCTGCGCCAGCAGTTCCGCACCCAGACGGGGATGACGGTAAACCACTATCTGCGCCAGCTGCGCATCTGCCACGCTCAGTATCTGTTACAGCATACGGAGCTGATGGTGAGTGAAGTGGCGATGCGCTGCGGCTTTGAGGACAGTAACTACTTTTCGGTGGTGTTTAACCGTGAGGTGGGGATGACGCCGGTTCAGTGGCGTCATCGCAGTCGAAAGGCAGCGTAATCAGTTCGCCATGCCGAGGCCGACGATATTGGCCGCAATAATAATCACCACGCAGCCCAGGCTCAGCACGCCAACCGGACGACGCCCGGCGTTGTTCCACTCTTTCAGCACCAGCCCAACCAGCCCGCCGCACAGCACGTAGAAGCTCATGTGCAGCATCCAGCTCATGTAGTCATACTGCGCCGGGATACTGGCGTGACCCCAGGCGTAAAAGAAGAATTGCAGATACCACATCAGACCGCCGAGGGCGGAAAGCAGGACGTTGGTGACGATCAGCGGTTTTGCCAGCGAGAAGTCGGCTTTTACCGACAGATTCTTCACTTTTGCCAGACGAATGAAGCAAAAGCCGAGGTTTACCAGTGCGCCGCCGCCCATGATCACCACGTAGCTTGGCAGGGCAACGTACAGCGGGTCGACGCCCAGCGCTGCAGCGGCGTCGTGCATCGGTTTGGCGGCGTTCATCGCGAACGACATGCCCGCCGAGAAGACGCCACACATCACCGCCAGTAGCAGCCCTTTCTTCAGGTTGAACTCTTCGGCTTTGATGCCCATCTTGCGTTCTTTCAACTGGCCCGCGCGGGTGACAATTCCCACGCCGATCACCGCTACCAGCACGCCCAGCAGCGTCATTCGCCCACCCTGGGTGTTGATCAGCACATCGAAGTTGCCGTTGAGGATTGGCGTCATCAGGGTGCCAACAATCAGCGTAATGCCGATCGCGATGCCAATCCCCATCGACATTCCGAGGTAGCGCATGGTGAGGCCGTAGTTGATATTACCGATACCCCACATCGCGCCGAACAGGAATACCGGCAGCAGGGTGGAGGCGTTGAAGGAGGAGAAGTAGCCCCAGAAATCGGGCAGCAGCATGGCGCTGATTGTCCACGGCAAAATCAGCCAGGACACGGTACCGCCAACGGACCACATGGTTTCCCATGACCAGCCTTTCACCTTTTTAAACGGGGCATAGAAACAGGCTGCACTGGCCGCGCCTATCAAATGCCAGAAGATACCCATCGTAATCGCATGATTCATTTTTACATCCTCATCGTTTTTATAGCCGGAGGCTTCCCGCCGACTTGATGAGTGTAAAAATTAGGCGGTTTGGGAACCTTCAGAAGGTTGCCGCACTTTTGTTTTGAATGGCAATCAGCACGTTAACCGCGTGAGCAGACTCACAATTCCTTCATTTCTTAAAAACCGAATAACCTTATAAAAACTACGGCATTGATAATCATTTTCAATATCATTTAATTAACTATAATGAACCAACTGCTTACGCGGCATTAACAGCTGTGCCGCCCGACAATAATGGAGAGGATTATGAGTTATACACTGCCATCCCTGCCGTATGCCTACGACGCACTGGAACCGCATTTCGACAAGCAGACGATGGAAATCCATCACACTAAACACCACCAGACCTACGTGAATAACGCGAATGCTGCGCTGGAAAGCCTGCCAGAGTTCGCTAATCTGCCTGTTGAAGAGCTGATCACCAAACTGGACCAGCTGCCAGCAGACAAGAAAACCGTGCTGCGCAACAACGCGGGCGGTCACGCTAACCACAGCCTGTTCTGGAAAGGCCTGAAAACCGGCACCACCCTTCAGGGCGACCTGAAAGCGGCTATCGAGCGTGACTTCGGTTCCGTTGACAACTTCAAAGCGGAATTCGAAAAAGCCGCTGCAACCCGTTTCGGTTCTGGCTGGGCGTGGCTGGTCCTGAAAGGTGACAAACTGGCGGTCGTTTCAACCGCAAACCAGGACTCCCCGCTGATGGGTGAAGCTATCTCTGGCGCATCCGGCTTCCCAATTCTGGGTCTGGACGTGTGGGAACACGCTTACTACCTGAAGTTCCAGAACCGTCGCCCTGACTACATCAAAGCCTTCTGGGATGTAGTGAACTGGGACGAAGCAGCAGCGCGTTTCGCCGCTAAAAAATAAGGTTGCATTGACGCCTGTGAGAAGCGAGTCTGATGACTCGCTTTTTTTGTATCTGAAGGAGTGGAGATGCATTACCCGGTGAATGTGTTTACAGGCAAGGTAAGGGAGTACGAAGGCAGTCGCCCGAGCGCTATCGCCAAAGTGCAGGTCGACGGTGAGCTGACGCTTACCGAGCTTGGTCTGGCGGGCGACCAGCAGGCCGAAAAGAAAATCCACGGCGGGCCCGATCGCGCGCTGTGCCACTATCCGCGCGAGCACTATCAGCACTGGAAAACCGAATTTCCTGAACAGGCGGACCTTTTCGTCGCCCCCGCGTTTGGCGAAAATCTCTCAACGGAAGGGCTGACGGAGAAGAACGTCTTTATTGGCGATATTTATCGCTGGGGCGATGCTCTGATTCAGGTCACCCAGCCGCGCTCGCCGTGCTTCAAACTTAACTACCATTTTGGCATTCAGGATATGTCGGCCCAGCTGCAAAACGCGGGTAAAACCGGCTGGCTGTATCGCGTTGTGCAGGCGGGACAGGTTTCGGCGGATGCGCCGATTGAGCTGGCTTCGCGCCTGAGTGAGGTGTCGGTATACGAGGCCTGTGCCATTGCCTGGCATATGCCCTTCGACGATGAACAGTTTCACCGCCTGCTGTCAGCGGCAGGATTATCCACTAGCTGGACCAGAACGATGCAGAAGCGGCGGATAAGCGGCAAGATCGAGAGCAGTTCGCGGAGATTGTGGGGGAAATAATTGTCCCTCACCCCGGCCCTCTCCCCAAAGGGGCGAGGGTGAAAAGACCGCACCGAGCCGTCCCCTCTCCCCTATGGGGAGAGGGTTAGGGTGAGGGGATTACGAACGCTTATACAGCGGCAGCCACAGCGTTAGCCGCAGCCCGCCCAGCGGGCTGTCATCGGCTTTCACCCAGCCACGGTGCTGCTGCATGGCGGTTTCAACAATCGCCAGACCCAGCCCCGTACCGCCAGATTCACGGTCGCGCGCCTCGTCGGTACGGTAGAACGGACGGAAAATCTGCTCGCGATCTTCCGGGCTGACGCCTGGACCGTCGTCGTCCACGATGATAGTGATCCCGTCTTTATCCACCGAGAACGCCACTTCAATCTTCGTGTGCGAGTAGCGCAGGGCGTTACGCACGATATTCTCCAGCGCGCTTTCCAACGTGTTGGGGTTACCGTACAGCGGCCACGGGCCCGGCGGGAAATTGACGGTGAAGGATTTGCCCATCTGTTCCGCTTCGAAGGCCGCGTTGTCCAGCACCTCATGCCAGAGGTGATTGGCTTTTACCGTTTCGCTCACCAGCGCGTTTTTCTGCTGATTGCGCGACATCACCAGCAGATCGTTGATCATGCTGTCCAGGCGATGCGCTTCCGTCTCAATACGCTCCAGCTCTTTGCTCTCACCGCTGCGACGGCGCAGCAGGGCGGTACCCAGCTGTAAACGCGTGAGCGGCGTCCGCAGCTCGTGGGAGATATCCGACAGCAGACGTTGCTGGGCCGTCATCATTCGATCAAGCGCGCTCACCATCTGGTTAAAACTGGTTCCGGCGGCCAGGAACTCCTGCGGCCCGGATTCCAGCTCCGGATGCTGCCTCAGGTTGCCCTGCGCCACTTCGTCCGCCGCGTTTTTCAGCTTACGCGCCGGTTTCGCCAGGCTCCACGCCAGCCATAACAGCAGCGGGGAACTAACCAGCATGGTGACAATCAACAGCAACAGCGGACGGTCAAACAGCAGGTTGATGAAGTCGGACTGGGAACTGCTCGCGGGGCGAATCAGGTAGAGCTGGTAGTTATCTTCCCCATCCCGCACCGAGAAAGGGCCCACCATTTCTACCCGACCATATTTCTTTTTCTGCGGGTGATCGGCGTTATCCGCCTGGCCAATAAAGTTGCGGATAATCTGCATTTCATTGCGATCGGCCCCAATCACGCGGCCTTCACTGGTGACCAGTAAAAGACGTTGTCCGGGGGGCGCCCACTTGTCGATAGCGCGAAACAGCCTGCGCCACCACATTAAATCGTTCGGCGGATCGTTTGCCAGCTCCGCTTCCACGTGCTGCTCGATCATCACGCCCTGACGTTGCTCGCTGTCGAGCAGCTCCGTCATCTGGCGTGAGTCGAGTTTTGGCAACATCAAAACGAGCATTAAAACCAGTGCCAGCGTCAGCCAGAAGATGGCGAAGATGCGGGCGGTTAAGCTGCCTATCATGAAGCGGAAACCATCAGATAACCGCGACCACGCAGGGTTTTAAACCAGGGGTGACCGTCTTTACGCTCCGGCAGTTTACGGCGCAGGTTCGAGATATGCATATCGATGGCGCGGTCAAACGGGGTGAGGCGTTTGCCCAGCACTTCCTGGCTCAAGTGTTCACGAGACACCACCTGGCCGAGATGCTGCGCCAGCAGATACAGCAGGGTGAACTCGGTGCCGGTTAGCTCCAGCGTTTCACCGTCGAAGCTCGCTTCCTGGCGGCCCGGGTTCAAGCTCAGGGAGTCCACTTCCAGCGTAGGTGAGCTGTTGTCGGTATTCTGCTGCTGCTCGCTCCAGTGAGAGCGGCGCAGGATCGCGCGAATACGGGCCACCAGTTCACGGTCGTTGAACGGCTTAGGTAAATAGTCATCCGCACCCAGCTCAAGGCCGAGTACGCGGTCAAGCTCGCTGCCGCGTGCGGTCAGCATAATGACGGGGGTCTGGTGTGTCTGGCGAAGCTCTTTCAACGTATCAATACCATTTTTCTTCGGCATCATGACGTCGAGCAAAAGTAAATCGATGCTGTCGTCAAGGAGACTCAGCGCCTGTTCCCCATCGTGGGCAACCAGGACGTTGAAACCTTCCATGTCGAGCAACTCCTTTAAAAGAGATGTGAGCTCTCGGTCATCATCAACTAACAGGATTTTATTCATTGTTTAAATACCTCCGAGGCAGAAATTACGACATCAAGGCTATCTAATCCATGACTTTACGTTGTTTTACACCCCCTGACGCATGTTTGCAGCCTGAATCGTAGACTGTCTCTCGTTGAATCGCGACACGAAAGATTTTGGGAGCAAGTGATGCGCAAAGTTACCGCTGCCGTCATGGCCTCAACGCTGGCCTTCTGTGCGTTTAGCCAGGCTGCTGTAGCTATCAACAGCGATAACGGTTCCTCAGTAGAGGGCGCAACGCAGCACAGCAGCCAAAGCCATATGTTTGACGGCATAAGTTTAACCGAACATCAGCGTCAACAGATGCGAGATCTGATGCAGAGGGCACGACACGACCAGCCCCCTGTTAATGTTAGCGAAATGGAGACAATGCATCGCCTTGTCACCGCAGAAAATTTTGACGAAAGCGCTGTACGCGCTCAGGCAGAAAAAATGGCGCAGGAACAGGTTGCCCGCCAGGTAGAAATGGCGAAGGTTCGCAACCAGATGTTCCACCTGCTAACGCCCGAGCAGCAAGCGGTTTTGAATACCAAACATCAGCAACGTATGAACCAGTTGCGTGAGGTTGCACGGATGCAGCGAAGCTCAGATATGACGCTTTTCAGTAGCAATAGCAGTACCCGTAGTAACCAGTAAACCCTGTTTTCCTTGCCATAGACACCATCCCTGTCTTCCCCCACATGATGTGGGGGTTTTTTTTGCCCATCGTTCAGTGTTGTTAACGCTTTATTCATCCTTTCACTCCACCGCCATCCGTTATACTAGCGCCATGGCATGACAGGAGTGTTTATGAATCAATCCTATGGACGGCTGGTAAGCCGGGCCGCAATAGCCGCGACGGTGATGGCGTCGTGTTTGCTGATCATTAAAATTTTCGCGTGGTGGTACACCGGGTCGGTCAGTATTCTGGCGGCGCTGGTGGATTCACTGGTGGATATTGCCGCCTCGCTGACCAACCTGCTGGTGGTGCGCTATTCGCTGCAACCGGCAGATGAAGAGCATACGTTTGGCCACGGCAAAGCGGAATCGCTGGCCGCGCTGGCACAAAGTATGTTTATTTCTGGCTCCGCGCTTTTCCTGTTTTTGACCGGCATTCAGCATCTTATTTCGCCTTCTCCGATGAACGATCCGGGCGTTGGTGTGGTCGTAACCGTAGTTGCACTTATAAGCACACTTGTTCTTGTAACGTTCCAGCGCTGGGTTGTACGCAAAACACAAAGCCAGGCTGTACGGGCCGATATGCTTCATTATCAGTCTGATGTTATGATGAATGGGGCTATTCTTATTGCGCTCGGTCTGGCCTGGTATGGCTGGCATCGTGCCGATGCGTTGTTTGCGTTAGGGATAGGGATCTATATTTTATACAGCGCGTTGCGGATGGGGTATGACGCGGTACAGTCGCTTCTTGACCGTGCGCTTCCGGATGCAGAACGTGATGAAATTTATGCCATCGTGACCCACTGGCCTGGCGTCAGTGGTGCTCACGATCTTCGTACGCGGCAGTCAGGGCCGACCCGCTTTATTCAGATTCATTTGGAAATGGAAGACAACCTGCCACTGGTTCAGGCGCATATGGTCGCTGAACAGGTGGAGCAGGCGATTTTGCAGCGTTTCCCTGGGTCAGACGTCATTATTCACCAGGATCCGTGCTCTGTCGTCCCCAGGGCGTTTTGAGCTTTCGTAATTCGTTGTAAAAAAGTGAGCCAGACCAGCATTTTGTGGATAAATTACCACCATATGGCCTGACCTGAATCAATTCAGCTGGAAGGGATTGATATACTATTTGCAGTATTCGACGGTTGAACAGTTTCTTCCGGCAGCAGATTTCAATTTTGCATTCCTAAGTTCAGAGGTAGTCATGATTAAGAAAATCGGTGTGTTGACAAGCGGCGGTGATGCGCCGGGCATGAACGCGGCAATCCGTGGGGTTGTCCGTGCAGCGCTGACGGAAGGTCTGGAAGTTTTTGGTATCTATGACGGTTACCTGGGTCTGTATGAAGACCGCATGGTTCAGCTCGACCGCTACAGCGTGTCTGACATGATCAACCGTGGCGGTACTTTCCTCGGTTCCGCGCGCTTCCCGGAATTCCGTGACGAACACATCCGTGAAGTGGCTATCGAAAACATGAAAAAACGGGGTCTGGATGCGCTGGTGGTTATCGGCGGCGACGGCTCGTACATGGGTGCAAAACGTCTGACTGAAATGGGCTTCCCGTGCATCGGCCTGCCTGGCACCATCGACAACGACATCAAAGGCACTGACTACACCATCGGTTACTTCACCGCGCTGGGTACCGTTGTGGAAGCGATTGACCGCCTGCGTGACACCTCTTCCTCTCACCAGCGTATTTCCATTGTTGAAGTGATGGGCCGTTACTGCGGCGACCTGACCCTGGCGGCGGCCATTGCCGGTGGCTGTGAGTTCGTGGTAGTTCCGGAAGTAGAGTTCAGCCGTGAAGATCTGGTCGCAGAGATCAAAGCCGGCATCGCGAAAGGTAAGAAACACGCCATCGTTGCTATCACCGAGCACATCTGTGACGTTGACGAGCTGGCGAAGTACATCGAAACCGAAACCAAACGCGAAACCCGCGCGACCGTTCTGGGTCACATTCAGCGTGGCGGTTCCCCAGGCCCGTACGACCGTATCCTGGCGTCCCGCATGGGTGCGTACGCGATCGAGCTGCTGCTACAGGGCCACGGCGGCCGCTGCGTCGGTATTCAGAACGAGAAACTGGTTCACCATGACATCATCGACGCCATTGAAAACATGAAGCGTCCGTTCAAAGGTGACTGGCTGGACTGCGCGAAAAAACTTTACTGATCGGCTCTGTTGCCCGGTGGCGCTGCGCTTACCGGGCCTACAAAAGCACGGATCGTAGGCCGGGTAAGGCGTAGCCGCCACCCGGCTTTTTTGTGCCCATCCTTTTTTTATTCCTCCACGTTATAGCCAATCTTTTTTTATTCTTTAATCATCGGTTAGCTTTCTGGCACGCTGCATTCATCAAAACACTAAACAAGAGAGCCGGGCGATGAATAAATGGGGCGTGGGGTTAACATTATTGCTGGCATCGACCAGCGTTCTGGCAAAGGACATTCAGTTACTGAACGTGTCGTACGATCCGACGCGTGAACTGTACGACCAGTACAACAAAGCTTTTGCGGCGCACTGGAAACAGGAAACCGGCGATAACGTGGTGGTTCGCCAGTCTCACGGCGGTTCAGGTAAGCAGGCGACGTCGGTGATCAACGGCATTGAAGCCGATGTGGTTACCCTGGCGCTGGCTTATGACGTGGACGCTATCGCGGAGCGTGGCCGTATCGACAAAAACTGGATCAAGCGCCTGCCGGACAACTCTGCGCCATACACCTCGACCATTGTCTTCCTGGTGCGCAAAGGCAACCCGAAACAGATTAAAGACTGGAACGACCTGATTAAGCCGGGCGTGTCTGTCATCACGCCGAACCCGAAAAGCTCCGGCGGCGCACGCTGGAACTACCTGGCGGCCTGGGGCTACGCCCTGCACCACAACAACGGTGACCAGGCTAAAGCGCAGGAATTCGTGAAAGCGCTGTTTAAAAATGTCGAAGTGCTGGATTCCGGCGCGCGCGGCGCAACTAACACCTTCGTCGAGCGCGGTATCGGCGACGTGCTGATTGCCTGGGAAAACGAAGCCCTGCTGGCGACCAACGAGCTGGGTAAAGACAAATTCGAGATTGTGACCCCGAGCGAATCCATCCTGGCTGAGCCGACCGTCTCCGTCGTCGATAAGGTTGTTGATAAGAAGGGCACCAAAGCGGTGGCGGAAGCCTACCTGAAGTACCTCTACTCACCGGAAGGGCAGGAAATTGCGGCGAAAAACTTCTACCGCCCGCGCGATGAGGCCATCGCGAAGAAATACGAAAACGCCTTCCCGAAACTGAAGCTGTTCACTATTGATGAGGTTTTTGGCGGCTGGACCAAAGCGCAGAAAGAGCACTTCTCTAACGGCGGCACCTTCGACCAGATCAGCAAGCGCTAAGCGTTTTACAAAGAACGACACGGTAACCCGGTGTGAGAAATCCGCCGGGTTTTTTATTTGGTCATCATTTTGCGTTACTCTTTTGCCTCTATTGAAAACAGGGAACGCGTTGTGAAAAAAATTATCTTACTGATTCTGATCGTTATCGCCCTTGCCGCAGGCGGCGTGTACTGGATGAAAGCGGGTAATCCGAATGCGTTGCGTCATATCGTTCTCGACCAGTGTGTGCCCAACCAGCTGCATAACCGTAACCCGGCACCGTGTGCGCAGGTGAAGCCAGATGCGGGCTACGTGGTGTTCAAGGACCGCAACGGACCGCTGCAATACCTGCTGATGCCCACGTACCGTATCAACGGCACCGAAAGCCCGCTGCTGACTGAGCCGCAGACACCGAATTTCTTCTGGCTGGCATGGCAGTCTCGTCATTTTATGAGCATGAAACGGGGAGCCGACGTGCCTGACAGCGCCGTTTCGCTGACCATCAACTCCCCGACCGGGCGCACGCAGAACCATTTTCATATCCACATCTCCTGCCTGCGCCCGGACGTGCGCGAGAAGCTGAATGCGTCGCAGGGGCAAATCAGCACCCAGTGGCTACCGCTTCCGGGCGGGCTGGAAGGGCATGAGTACCTTGCCCGTCGGGTGACGGAGAACGAACTGGTGCAGCGCAGCCCGTTTATGATGCTGGCGGAAGAGCTGCCGGAAGCGCGCGACCATATGGGACGCTTCGCGCTGGCGATGGCGCAGCAGTCAGACGGCTCGTTTGTACTGCTGGCGACAGAGCGTAACCTGCTTATCTTTAACCGTGCGTCGGCTGAGGAATTGCAGGATCATCAATGCGATATCCTGAAGTGACCCCACCATAAATAGCGTTTACTCGCCCTGCCTGTCGCCGTAGACTTGCTGAAAAATTCTACAGGAGACAGGTATGTCGCTCTGGTTAACGCATCCTCTGCTGCTTCCCTCGCTGATCGTCGGCGTCACCATCGTGCTGTGGGCGACGTCGCTGTTGCCGGAATTTATCACCGCGCTGCTGTTCTTTACGGCGGCGATGACCGCCAGAATCGCCCCGCCGGAAGTGATCTTTGGCGGCTTCGCCTCGTCTGCCTTCTGGCTGGTGTTCAGCGGCTTTGTGCTGGGCGTGGCGATTCGGAAAACCGGCCTGGCGGACAGGGCCGCCCGGGCGCTGTCGGCAAAGCTTACCGACTCCTGGGTGCTGATGGTGGCAAGCGTTGTGCTGCTGAGCTATGCCCTGGCATTCGTGATGCCGTCGAACATGGGACGTATTGCGCTGCTGATGCCGATTGTCGCCGCGATGGCGAAGCGGGCCGGCATTCCTGATGGCTCGCGGGCCTGGTTTGGCCTGGCGCTGGCGGTCGGGTTTGGCACTTTCCAGCTCTCGGCCACTATTTTGCCCGCTAACGTGCCAAACCTTGTGATGAGCGGCGCGGCGGAAGGCTCATACGGTATCCACCTCAACTATGTCCCGTATCTGCTGCTGCACACGCCGGTGCTGGGTATTCTCAAAGGCCTGATTCTGATTGGCCTGATCTGCTGGCTGTTCCCCGGTAGCCCGAAACCAGCGAAGGATCTGACGCCGTCTGAACCGATGGGGCGTGACGAAAAACGACTCGCCTGGCTGCTGGCGGTGGTGTTGACGATGTGGGTAACGGAGAGCTGGCATGGCGTGGGCCCAGCGTGGACAGGGCTGGCGGCCTCGGTCATCGTTATGCTGCCGCGCATCGGATTTATCGCCGGCGAGGAGTTCTCGGCGGGGGTGAATATGCGCACCTGTATTTACGTCGCGGGTATACTCGGGCTGGCCATTACGGTGACGCAGACCGGTATCGGTGCGGCCGTAGGCGAGGCGTTGCTCCATATCATGCCGCTGGATGCAGACCGCCCGTTTACCAGCTTCCTGGCGCTGACGGGGATCACCACGGCGCTCAACTTCATTATGACCGCCAACGGCGTTCCGGCGCTGTACACCACGCTGGCGCAGAGCTTCTCCGACGCGACCGGCTTCCCGCTGCTGTCGGTGATCATGATTCAGGTGCTGGGGTATTCCACGCCGCTGCTGCCGTATCAGGCGTCGCCGATTGTGGTGGCGATGGGCTTAGGGAAAGTGCCTGCGAAGGCGGGGATGCTGCTCTGCCTGGCGCTGGCGATTGCGACGTATCTGGTACTGCTGCCGCTGGATTATTTGTGGTTTAGCGTATTAGGACGTTTGTAGTGGTTTTGTAGGGCGGGTTAGCGAAGCGCCACCCGCCCCAAAGGCAATTACGCCTGCTTAGCCGCTTCTGCCGCTTTAACGATCACCGCGAAAGCGTCTGCTTTCAGGGATGCGCCGCCAACCAGCGCGCCATCGATGTCTGGCTGGGTGAACAGCTCAGCTGCGTTTGATGCGTTAACGGAACCGCCGTACTGGATGATGACCTGCTCAGCCACTTTCGCGTCTGCTTTTGCAATGTGGTCACGGATGAACTTGTGCACCGCCTGTGCCTGCGCTGGAGTTGCAGATTTGCCGGTACCGATCGCCCAGACTGGCTCGTAAGCGATAACCGCGCCTTCGAACGCTGCCGCGCCCTGGGTTTTCAGCACAGCGTCGATCTGACGTGCGCACACTTCTTCGGTTTTACCCGCTTCGTTTTCTGCTTCGGTTTCACCGATGCACAGAACCGGGATCAGACCCTGCTCTTTCAGCACAGCGAATTTCTTCGCGATGAACTCGTCAGATTCTTTGTGGTAGGTGCGACGCTCAGAGTGGCCGATGATGATGTATTTCGCGCCGATGTCTTTCAGCATTTCAGCGGAGGTTTCACCGGTAAACGCGCCAGACAGGTTAACGTCAACGTTCTGCGCGCCCAGAATGATGTGGCTGCCGTCAGCGGCACGTTTAGCCAGATCCAGGTACATATCCGGCGGAGCGATAGCAACCGCGCAGCCGGTCACGCCAGCCAGCTCTTTACGCAGGTTAGCAACCAGTTCGTTTACCATGTGGCGGCTGCCGTTCAGTTTCCAGTTACCCATCACTAAAGGATGTCGCATTTCAATTCTCCACGCTCAATAAGCGAATTAAGGAATATGGCCACCCTTAAGGGCAGCATGGTCTGTGAATCAGTATAGAGATTTTCCCTCGAAAGGCTTTGCTTTTTGTCATTAATTCGCCCCCTCGAGTGCGTCTGATAGGGCCAGCTTAATCGGTTCAACCGCGAAGGTCAGCCCCTTTTCGCCGTTATCTGCGACGACATAGCGAACGGCACCTTCCGTATCGGCGTAATAGCGTTTGTTTTTCCCGGCGGTAAGCAGTTTTTGCAGCTTTTGCTGGCTTTGCGCTTTCGTGAAGGTGGGGGTAAAGGCGCGCAGAATAGCGCTCATATACTCCAGCGCTTTCGCTTTCGCTGCTTTCTGCTCTGGGCCCTGAATCGGCAACCAGGTGATCTGCATGCTTTTGATTTTTAACGTTCCGCGCTCAAGGGCAGTGGAAGCATATAGATTCTCGTTAATTTTGCTGGCAGCGCGGGTCAGGGTTGGCGTATCGCGGGCACCGTCAATCGCACGGAACTCCCCCAGCGCAAGCGAGGGGTTTTCTTTATTGAAGGCTTCGCGGAACTGGCTGATAGATTGATCGAAAGAGGGGGCGCCCGCCAGAAGGTAGGGGGCGGTGACCGGGGAAGCCGGTTCCGCGGCGTGCAGAGAAAAACTGGCGCTCAGCATCGCTAAACACAAATAAAGAGAGTGTGCCGAACTTTTCATCAACATTGCCCCTGGCCGTTATTGCCCATGATTAAAACGATATCTGGTCGGCTTGTCAAAAGGTCACAACTCCAGGGTAAAATGCGGGCTAAACAATAATAAGGAACCTTACATGACCATACAGCAGTGGTTGTTTTCATTCAAAGGGCGTATTGGACGCCGTGACTTCTGGATCTGGATGGCAGCGTGGGTTGTCGCTATGCTGCTTCTGTTTTTTGTTGCCTATAACGCCTGGCTGAGCACGCAAACTGCGGCTTTTGCGCTGGTCTGTTTACTGTGGCCAACCGCCGCCGTGGTGGTGAAACGTCTGCACGATCGCGGTCGCTCCGGCGCTTGGGCTTTTCTGATTATTCTGGCGTGGATGCTGGTGGCGGGGAACTGGTCAATGCTGCCCTCCATCCTCCCGTGGGTGGTGGGCAGACTGCTGCCGACGGTTATCTTTGTGATGATGGTTGTCGAACTGGGTGCGTTTATTGGCACCCAGAGCGAGAACAAATACGGAAAAGATACCCTTGAGGTGAAGTACCGCTGATCACCAGTAGTGTTCGGCGGTCATATGGCCCGGTCGGCGGCGAAGGTGTTTCGTCATCTGCCGGGTATCCTTCAGCAGTTGCTGCGTATCGCGCACCATTTGCGGGTTACCGCACAGCATCACATGGCTGGTTTCGGTATTCATCGGTAAACCCACCGCCTCTTCCAGCGCGCCGCTTTCAATCAACGCCGGAACGCGGCCGGTTAACGAGCCAGCTGCGGTTTCGCGGCTGACCACCGTCTGAATTTTTAACTTCCCGCCATATCGCTGTTCCAGCGCCTGCATCTGCGGCAAATAGCTCAGGTCTGCGGCGTAGCGCGCGGCGTGAACCAGCACGATATTCTTAAAGCGCTCCAGATCTTTGCCGTACTCCAGGATAGAGAGATACGGGCCGATGGCCGTGCCGGTCGCCAGCATCCAGAGCGTGTCACAGTCGGGGATTTCATCCAGCACGAAGAACCCCGCCGCGTCGGAGACAATCTGCACCTCATCGCCCGGTTTCAGCGCGGCGAGGCGCGGGCTGAGCTTACCGTCCGGGACGGTGACCAGATAGAACTCGAGATCCGGGTTATCAGGCGCGTTAACGTAAGAGTAGGCGCGCTGTACGCGTTCACCGTCGATATCCAGCCCGAGCTTGGCAAACTGCCCGGCGGTAAACGGATGAACGGGAGCGTGCAGCGTGAGGCTAAATAGCGCATCGGTCCAGAACTGTACCTTTGTGACTTTACCTGTTACCCAGTCCGCCATGATCTTCTCCTGTGCTGTTTCTCTCTTCTATCTTCCGTACTTGTGGGAAACATTTCCAGCCCATTCGGGCCGGAAAGCTCTATCGATCAAACGGTTTTACAGAATGTGCGTCTGTACGTCCGGGTCTTTGCGGTCGAGATAATGAATGGACTGAATGCGGCGAATGGTGCGGGATTTGCCGCGGATCAGCAGGGTTTCAGTGGTGGCCATGTTTCCCTTGCGGGTGATGCCATCCAGCAGATCGCCTTTGGTGATGCCGGTTGCGGAGAAGACCACGTTATCGCTGCGAGCCATCTCGTTCAGCGCGAGCACTTTATTGGCCTCGATGCCCATCGCCGCACAGCGCGCCAGTTCGTCTTCACCAATGCGAAGGTTCTCGTCGCTGTCGCCTTTGACCTCATGGCGTGGCAGCAGACGCGCCTGCATATCGCCGTCCAGCGCGCGGATCACTGCCGCAGAGACCACACCTTCCGGCGCGCCGCCGATGCCGTAAAGCACGTCGACCTCGCTGTCCGGCATGCAGGTCAGAATAGAGGCGGCAACGTCGCCATCAGGAATGGCAAATACGCGCACGCCGAGTGCTTGCAGATAAGCGATGGTGGCGTCGTGGCGCGGTTTCGCCAGGATGGTCACGGTGAGTTCGTTGAGCGGTTTACCCAGCGCCGCTGCGATATTGCGCAGGTTGGCATCCAGCGGCAGGCTAAGGTCGATAGCGCCTTTAGCACCAGGACCGACAATCAGCTTTTCCATGTACATATCTGGCGCGTTGAGAAAGCAGCCCTTATCGCCCACCGCCAGCACCGCCAGCGCATTGGCCTGGCCCATCGCCGTCATGCGCGTGCCTTCGATCGGGTCGACCGCGATATCCACCGCATCGCCTTTGCCCGTCCCGACTTTTTCACCGATGTAGAGCATCGGGGCTTCGTCGATTTCGCCTTCGCCAATGACGATAGTGCCATCGATATTGACCTGATTAAGCACAATGCGCATGGCGTGGACGGCTGCGCCGTCTGCGGTATTTTTGTCGCCACGGCCCAGCCACTTGTAGCCTGCGAGGGCGGCAGCTTCGGTGACGCGGGAAAACTCGATAGCAAGTTCACGTTTCATGAGGTACTCGTACAATCAAAAGGAATTGCACGAAGTTTATCACAGAGTGGGGAGGGGGAGGGGTGGTGCGGTCTGAGCCCCTCACCCCGGCCCTCTCCCCAAAGGGGAGAGGGTGTTTTAAGTCCCCTCGCCCCTTTGGGGAGAGGGTGAGGGGTGAGTCTGTCTTACTCGTCGTGCTCTTCCCATGCCAGGGCACGTTTCACCGCTTTCTTCCAGCCGCTGTAGCGGTAGTTGCGCTCGGTGGTTTCGATGCCTGGACGGAATTCGCGTTCGATCACCGCTTTTTCCTGAAGCTCGTCGAGGTTTTGCCAGAAGCCAACCGCCAGACCTGCCAGATACGCCGCGCCCAGCGCCGTTACTTCTCGCACCTCAGGACGTTCAACGCGGGTACCCAGAATGTCGGACTGGAACTGCATCAGGAAGTTATTGGCTACCGCACCGCCGTCCACGCGCAGGGCGTGCAGACGAATGCCGGAGTCCGCCTGCATCGCTTCCAGCACGTCGCGCGTCTGGTAGGCGATGGATTCCAGGGTCGCACGAATAATGTGGTTTGAGTTCACACCGCGCGTCAGGCCGAAAATCGCGCCGCGGGCGTACGGATCCCAGTACGGTGCGCCCAGACCGGTAAACGCTGGCACCACGTATACGCCGTTGGTGTCTTTCACTTTGGTCGCGAAGTATTCGGAGTCAAACGCATCGCTGATCAGCTTCATCTCGTCGCGCAGCCACTGAATGGAGGCGCCCGCCATGAATACCGCCCCTTCCAGGGCATAGTTCACTTCACCGCGTGGGCCGCAGGCGATGGTGGTCAGCAGACCGTTTTCTGATTTCACCGCTTTCTCGCCGGTGTTCATGAGCATAAAGCAGCCGGTGCCGTAAGTGTTCTTCGCCATCCCTTCCTTGACGCACAGCTGGCCGAACAGCGCCGCCTGCTGGTCACCGGCAATACCGGCGATAGGAATACGGGTGCCGCCTTTACCGCCGATGTTGGTCTGGCCGTATACTTCTGAAGATTTGCGCACGTCTGGCAGCATCGCACGCGGAATGTCCAGCGCGTCCAGCATCTTGTCATCCCACTCCAGAGTGTTGATGTTGAACAGCATGGTGCGCGAGGCGTTGGTGTAGTCGGTGACGTGAACGCGTCCCTGAGTCATCTTCCAGATAAGCCAGGTATCGACGGTGCCAAACAGCAGCTCGCCGCGTCGTGCACGTTCGCGTGAACCTTCCACGTGATCGAGGATCCACTTCACTTTGGTGCCGGAGAAATACGGGTCAATGACCAGACCGGTTGTACTGCGCACGTACTCTTCCATTCCGTCGCGCTTCAGTTTTTCGCAGATCTCTGAGGTGCGGCGGCACTGCCAGACAATGGCGTTGTAGATGGGCTTACCGGTTTCGCGCTCCCAGACAACGGTGGTTTCACGCTGGTTGGTGATACCGATAGCGGCAATCTCGTCAGAACTGATGTCGGCTTTCGCCAGCACTTCCACCAGCGTGGAGCTTTGTGACGCCCAGATCTCCATCGGGTCGTGTTCAACCCAGCCTGGACGCGGATAGATTTGCTCAAATTCGCGTTGAGACACGCTGACAATGTTCGCGTCATGATCCATTACGACAGCGCGGGAGCTGGTAGTGCCCTGGTCGAGCGCAACGATATATTTTTTTTCGGTCATGGTATGTGTCCCGTAGTCAGATTACAGCGAAGCTTTTTGTTGTGTGGTGGAAGTCGACTCTTTTTCCTCTTCCACACAGGTGTCGCACGGTAAGTGGCGACCAATTAATTTGCGATAGCCGAATGCGCCCAGCGCCGCCCCTACGATTGGCCCGAACAGCGGAACCAGGAAGTAAGGAATGTCTTTGCCGCCGGTAAAGGCGACATCGCCCCATCCTGCAAAGAAGGCGAAGGTTTTTGGACCCAGGTCACGCGCCGGATTCATCGCAAAGCCGGTCAGCGGACCCATTGATGCGCCAATTACCGCAATCAGAAGGCCAATCAAAAGTGGTGCCAGCGGGCCGCGCGGAATGCCGTTTCCGTCGTCGCCCAGCGCCATAATGACGCCCATCAGAATAGCGGTAATCACCATTTCAACTGCGAACGCCTGCACAAAATTAATATGCGGATTCGGATACGTTGAGAAAATGCCTGCCAGATCCAGACTTTCGACACTGCCACGCACCATATGATGCGTCTGTTCGAAGTCGGTGAAAAGATTGTAATAAAGCCCGTAAACTAACGCCGCTGCGCAAAAGGCGCCGGCAAATTGTGAAATGATGAAAGGGACAACTTTGCGTCCGTCAAAGCACGCGAATAGCCACAACGCGATGGTCACCGCCGGGTTAAGATGTGCGCCGGAAACCCCTGCGGTCAGGTAGATGGCCATCGCCACGCCCAGACCCCAGATAATACTGATTTCCCACTGACCAAAACTGGCACCCGCCACTTTCAGTGCAGCGACACAGCCTACTCCGAAGAATATCAACAACCCGGTACCCAGGAACTCGGCAATGCACTGGCCTTTTAAGGTTGATGTCTGACTCATAATCGGAATCCTGCAAAAGAGTAATGTTTATTGTTTGCGTGACCGCCCGTGACAGCCACGATGCCCTGTAGACATAGTGTTAATTTATCGTTAACGAGCACAAACGAGAAATATCGAAATCAAAATGTGTGGTCTGTGTCAATAAAATGAGCGTTTTCGCGCCATAAAGCGCGTTTTTGCATCAACGGTATAATGTGAGCTGAATCATTTCATTAACTAAAGAGTTAACAATTTAGGGGTATATGCCGCGAACGCACCAGGACCAGACCTAAAAGTGTTGCAAACCGCGATCTGCGCGGTGTGTCGCTGGACACAGAGCGCCGCGCTCCATACAATCGACGGTATATGTCGTGCGCGTTTACGTTAAAGCGTCGCCTTGCAATTCAGGAGAGGTAGCATCATGTCTTTAGAAGTGTTTGAGAAACTGGAATCGAAAGTACAGCAGGCGATCGACACCATCACCCTGCTGCAGATGGAAATTGAAGAGCTGAAAGAGAAAAACAACTCCCTGTCCCAGGAAGTTCAGAATGCTCAGCACAGCCGTGAAGAACTGGAGCGCGAAAACAACCAGCTGCGCGAACAGCAGAACGGCTGGCAGGATCGCCTGCAGGCACTGCTGGGACGTATGGAAGAAGTTTAATTCCGGTGGGGTTAACTGATTAGGCCGGGTAAGGCGAAGCCGCCACCCGGCTTTTTTATGGTTATTGCTCACGGATTTCAACCATAAAAAAGGCCGCCCGAGGCGGCCTTAACGCTACTTGTCCTGCGCTGTCATAGCATAAGCAACAAACCCACTCGGTTCATCACTCTTTACAACGAGTACGCTGGCGACAATGAACGCGATACATAAATAGCGTTTCATTATGCGGTCCCTGCTGCTTACCGCTCCACCGTTCACCACCGGTGATAAGTCGGTGGACACAAGCCCGGTTAAAGGTTGCTTTACGGTTGTGAATACACCTTTCCCTGGACCGGCGCCCATTTGCGAGATGGCGGAAAGGGACACAGCATCATAATGAGCAACAGCTGCGGAGTTAAGGTTTCCACACATAATTAGGAATTCATAAAGGGTCGACAGGGGTTACCTGAGGAATGAATCAGGGTAAGATAAAAATCCTGGTTAAAGGTTGCAATATCACCCAACGGACCGCGAATCCCGAGGGACAAAAAAACCGCCACATTGCTGTTGGCGGTTTTTTTATGCATCTCGCTTACCGATTAACTACTCAATATCCAGCGCATCCTCAGAAAGGATAATGCCGGTATTGTCAGCATAAAGGTGGTCGCCCGAGAAGAAGGTCACGCCGCCGAAATTGACGCGCACGTCGCTTTCGCCGATGCCGTCGCCCGCTGCGCCTACCGGTATGGCCGCGATGGCCTGAATCCCGATATCCATGTCTTCGAGATCGTCCACCTGACGCACGGAACCGTACACCACAATGCCTTCCCACTCGTTCTGGACGGCAATTCCCGCCAGTTCAGCATCAATCAATGCACGGCGCACGGAACCGCCGCCGTCGACCACCAGAACGCGGCCACGGCCGTTCTCTTCGAGCAGATCGTACAGCAACCCGTTGTCCTCGAAACATTTCACCGTGATGATTTGTCCGCCAAACGACGACCGTCCACCAAAGTTGGAGAACAGGGGTTCAACGACGTTGACATCTTCCTGGTAGATGTCACAAAGCTCGGAGGTATCGTATTTCATAGGTTTAACGCTCTGTTGCTGCGAATGTGTTCAGTATATCGTGCGAAATGCCTTGTTGGCAAAATCATCAATTGTTAATTGATATTTGTCAGCTAACTCAGCGTCTGGCTTAAGACAATCCCGATGACGAACAGCAGGTTAGTCAGCAACGCGCCTTTTACCGTGCGCTCCAGCATCGGCGGCATGGCAGCCGGGCTGAGTTCACGCATGACATAGCGGGCCTGCTTAACCAGCAGCGGTGCGGCGAGCACAAACAGCCAGCCCCACAGGCTGTGCAGAGAGATCAGATTGAACAGTGCCAGGCAGACCAGCGCGCCGATGAGCAGGCAGGCGTGATAGCGGCGGGCATTCACCGGGCCCAGACGCACGGCCAGCGTGTTCTTACCGTTCTCACGGTCGCTGTCGATGTCGCGCAGGTTATTGATATTCAGCACCGCCGTCGCCAGCAGACCGCAGGCGGTCGCGGGCAGGAACAGGGCGGGGATCACCGTATGCGCCTGCAAGTACCAGCTTCCCATGACGCTCAGCCAGCCGAAGAACACCAGTACGGAGATGTCGCCCAGACCAATATACCCGTAAGGACGCGTCCCGACGGTATAGGTAATTGCTGCAATAATGGCGAGCAAGCCCAGCACCAGGAAGCCAATGAAATCGCTGGTGGTTTTCGAGGCGACCGTCACCAGCGCCAGGCCGGACAGGCAAATCAACACCACGGTGATAATCAGCGCCCGCTTCATCTGTGCCTGGGTAATCACCCCTTTTTGCATCCCGCGCAGCGGCCCGATACGATCAGGTTTATCGCTGCCTTTTACCGCATCGCCGTAATCATTGGCGAGATTAGAGAGGATTTGCAGTAGCCCGGCGGTGACAAGCGCCAGACCAGCCACCAGGGGATCGAAATGCCCCTGCCACCAGGCAAGTGCGGTACCGACGATAATGGCGGCAAAAGCCAGAGGAAGCGTTTTTGGACGCAGACTTTCGAGCCACGCCTGCGTACGGCTGATATCAGTCATAGTTATTTAGCCAATAAAAATGGGGGCCATAGCCCCCATCAACAGTGATGAAAATGCATTGAACGCGATTATAGAATAAAACGGCTCAGATCTTCATCTGCCACTAACGCATCCAGGTGTTTGCCCACATACTCTGCGTCAATGGTAATGGTTTGACCGTTAAGGTCGCTCGCATCGTAAGAGATATCTTCCACCAGGCGTTCCAGCACGGTGTGCAGACGACGCGCACCGATGTTTTCGGTGGTTTCGTTGACCTGCCATGCGGCCTGAGCGATGCGTTTGATCCCATCGTCGGTGAACTCGATATTCACGCCTTCGGTCGCCATCAACGCTTTGTACTGTACGGTCACAGAAGCGTTTGGCTCAGTCAGGATACGTTCGAAATCTTCAGTGGTCAGCGCCTGCAGCTCAACGCGGATTGGCAGACGACCCTGCAGTTCCGGAATGAGATCGGATGGGCTGGCAACCTGAAACGCACCTGACGCGATAAACAGAATGTGGTCAGTTTTCACCATGCCGTGCTTGGTAGAGACGGTGCAACCTTCCACCAGCGGCAGCAGGTCGCGCTGAACGCCTTCGCGGGAAACATCCGGGCCGGAGCTGTTGCCGCCGCGCTTACAGATTTTGTCGATTTCGTCGATAAACACGATACCGTGCTGCTCAACCGCGTCGATAGCGTCCTGTTTCAGCTCTTCCGGGTTAACCAGCTTCGCGGCTTCTTCTTCAATCAGCAGCTTCATCGCGTCTTTGATTTTCAGCTTACGCGCTTTCTGTTTCTGCCCGCCCAGGTTCTGGAACATGGACTGCAACTGGCTGGTCATCTCTTCCATGCCCGGAGGGGCCATGATTTCAACGCCCATTGGCGCGGCAGCGAGATCGATCTCAATCTCTTTGTCGTCCAGCTCGCCTTCGCGCAATTTTTTGCGGAATGCCTGACGCGCAGCAGAAGGTTCAGGCTGCTGTTCAGCCTGTCCCCAGTTATTTTTTGCCGGTGGGATCAGCACGTCGAGAATACGCTCTTCGGCCATCTCTTCGGCGCGATAGCGGTTTTTCTCAATCGCCTGGACACGCACCATCTTAATCGCTGAATCGGTCAGATCGCGGATGATGGAGTCCACTTCTTTACCCACATAGCCCACTTCGGTGAACTTGGTGGCTTCAACTTTGATGAACGGCGCGTTAGCCAGTTTGGCCAGACGACGGGCGATTTCGGTTTTACCCACCCCGGTCGGGCCGATCATCAGAATATTTTTTGGCGTCACTTCATGGCGGAGCTCTTCGTCGAGCTGCATGCGACGCCAGCGGTTACGTAGTGCGATAGCCACGGAGCGCTTGGCGTTGTCCTGGCCGATAATGTGTTTGTTCAGTTCGCTGACAATTTCGCGTGGGGTCATTTCAGACATGGGCGATCCTTACGCTTTGGAGGTCAATTCTTCGATGGTGTGATTGTGGTTGGTATAGATGCAGATATCACCTGCAATATCCAACGCTTTCACCGCGATATCGCGCGCGTTCATGTCGGTATTTTCCAACAGCGCACGGGCTGCGGCCTGGGCGTACGGGCCGCCAGAGCCGATGGCAATCAGGTCGTTTTCAGGCTGAACCACGTCGCCGTTACCGGTGATGATCAGCGAGGCGTTTTCGTCAGCCACGGCCAGCAGTGCTTCGAGCTTGCGCAGCATGCGGTCGGTACGCCAGTCTTTTGCCAGCTCAACGGCGGCTTTCACCAGATGACCCTGATGCATTTCCAGTTTGCGTTCAAACAGTTCAAACAGCGTGAAGGCATCAGCCGTGCCGCCTGCGAAACCGGCGATCACTTTGTCGTTATAAAGACGACGTACTTTCTTCACGTTGCCTTTCATGACGGTATTACCCAGCGTGGCCTGGCCATCACCGGCAATTACCACCTGGCCGTTACGGCGTACACTTACTATTGTTGTCACGAGCAGACCCCCTGGTTACAGATTCGGGAAACAGAAGCCCTGAGCCTGTGCTCAGGGCTGAATTAAATGATAGATGGGGGGGATTTTGGGGGTTTCAACCCCCGGAGGCGAGTCGAATGCAGTTTGTGTGGCCAGCCACTTTCAAACGGGAAATGGTGCCGTCTGCGTTTTCTTTGCCTTTGACCGGTCCAATCACCACGCGATTCCAGCCGTTATTGGTGGTAATGCGTGAGTCAAATCCTTCAAATGCCAGCTGAGCTCGCACCGTTTCTGCCTGCTCAGCGCCTTTAAACGAACCGCACTGAACCATCCAGCGGCGTTCATCTTTTTTCTCAGCCGTCTGCTTTGGTGCCTCGGTCTCTTTAGTGACCGGCGCAGCCTGCTGCGTTTTTGGCTGTTGCGCAGTGGTATGTGCAGGCGTCTGCAACAGATC
>NZ_JABMCU010000391.1:0-646 GCF_013179605.1 Enterobacter sp. CM29
AGTCCCTCTCTTTTCTGCTATTCTGCCCCCCGCAATTAAGGGGGCAGCATGCTTAACATCGTCTTATTCGAACCAGAAATCCCACCCAATACCGGCAATATCATCCGCCTGTGCGCCAACACCGGTTTTCGTCTGCACATCATTGAGCCGATGGGCTTTACGTGGGACGACAAACGTCTGCGCCGCGCGGGGCTGGACTACCATGAGTTTACTGCCGTCGTTCGTCATCACGATTACGCCGCGTTTCTGGACGCAGAGAAGCCGCAGCGCATGTTCGCCCTGACCACCAAAGGCACGCCAGCGCACAGTGCCGTAAGCTATCAGGACGGGGATTATCTGATGTTTGGTCCGGAAACCCGCGGCCTGCCGGCCACCATTCTGGATGCCCTGCCCGCTGAGCAAAAAATTCGTATTCCGATGATGCCGGACAGCCGCAGCATGAACCTGTCGAATGCGGTGTCGGTGGTGGTGTATGAGGCGTGGCGCCAGCTGGGTTATCCCGGCGCGATACTGCGTAGCTAAAACAGTTCGGGTGGCTTGCGCCACCCGATTGTCTTTTTAGTCTGCTACTGCGATACGTTTCATATCGGTCATGTAGCCACGCAGTTTCTGGCCCACTTTCTCGATTTCGTGGCTGCGAATCGCT
>NZ_JABMCU010000392.1:0-632 GCF_013179605.1 Enterobacter sp. CM29
GGTCTCAGCAGCGGTTATCTGACGTAAGATACGTTCTATTAAAACGGATGAGTTGATGATTATGAACGACTTCAATATTGCTGCAAAGAGCCAAGAGGAACGCGACAAGGTTAACGTTGACCTTGCAGCCTCCGGCGTGGCGTACAAAGAGCGCTTGAACATGCCGGTTATCGCCGAAGTGGTTATGCGAGAACAGCCTGAGCATCTGCGCGATTACTTCCTTGAGCGCTTGCGGTATTACCGCGAACAAAGCATCTCTTTGCCAAAAGCATCAGACCCTCGATATCTCAAACAGGAGGAAGGTAAGTGAAATTCTCTCGAATCGAACAAAGCCCAGTAATGGAGAAGGGAAACTACGTGAAAATCGATCATGATTTTGGCTACTTTTTAGATCCGAACAAGATGGCTTCGATAGCTAACTATGAAGATGAGTCAGCAGCACTTTTAAAATTAATGCTAATTCATGAGGACTTTCTTAGAGTTGTTATTGAGAACTTAAGGCCAGAGGGTTCAGAAAAGTACAATGCTATCAAAAGCTATAAGTATTTTGCGCCGAAGCTCTCAGCTGCCGTTCTCTTAGGGCTTCCTGTATCACTTGCTGATGCTATGTCTGAACTTAACAGCATTCGAAA
>NZ_JABMCU010000393.1:0-631 GCF_013179605.1 Enterobacter sp. CM29
GGTTGAGGATCACGCGAATAATCTGCGGCTTAAACAGGTCGAACTTCGCGAAGCGCGCCGCAAGATCCGGATGGGCGGCCATATAGCGACGTAACACCTGCGCCAGGATCTGATAGAAGCGGGTTTCGCTCACGCCGGTTTGCAGGGTGAGACGGGAAATAAAGCGCAGCACCGTGACAAAGTTGCCGGTTTGCAGGTCGTGGATGATGTAATCCGCACTGAGGCGTGCGGTGACGGCTTTTACCTGCTCCGGCAGGCTCTGCGCCTGCGGGAAATCCTCGTCCACCAGGCGCATGTCGCCCTGGAAATCCTTCAGCAGAATGCGCTGTGGAACGTAATCTTTCATCACCAGCGTGACGTTCTGGCCGTGGGCGATGAGCGCCACCCCGTAGCGGCAGAGCAGGTGATAGAAGGGGATCACCGTCGCCTCAAAGAGCTTTTCCAGCCATGCGTCTGCGGTTAACCCCGAGCGTTTGATCCATGCGTCAATCAGCGGGCGCCCGTCGTTATCGGTTTCCATCAGCGCGGCCATCAGCACCGCCTGTTCGCCATCCTGTAAATAGCAGGATGGGTTCTCGCGCCAGATCACCCCCAGCATCTCCTGATAGCGGTACGGCGCCTCAGGCAATGC
>NZ_JABMCU010000394.1:0-621 GCF_013179605.1 Enterobacter sp. CM29
GCTTAGTCGCTTAACCTCACAACCCGAAGATGTTTCACTTCTGATTGCGAAAATTTGAGAGACTCGAACACACATGAGCTGTGTGTCGTTTCAATTTTCAGCTTGATCCAGATTTTTAAAGAGCAAAACTTCGCAGTGCACCTTTTCAGGTTCACTCTGAAGTTTTCTTGTGTTCGCAGTAAAGGATGGTGGAGCTATGCGGGATCGAACCGCAGACCTCCTGCGTGCAAGGCAGGCGCTCTCCCAGCTGAGCTATAGCCCCATCGTAGTTATCTCTCTACCGGTAATTTTTGTTGAGGCAAGGCGTGGTGACACGAAGCATACTCAGGTATGTGAGTGTCGCCGCAACGCAGCATCAGCAAAAATTTGGTAGGCCTGAGTGGACTTGAACCACCGACCTCACCCTTATCAGGGGTGCGCTCTAACCACCTGAGCTACAAGCCTGCAGAGATTTTTTACTGCTGTTTTTCATCAGACAATCTGTGTGAGCACTGCAAAGGCAGGTTCTTTAAGGTAAGGAGGTGATCCAACCGCAGGTTCCCCTACGGTTACCTTGTTACGACTTCACCCCAGTCATGAATCACAAAGTGGTAAGCGCCCTCCCGAAGGTTAAGCTACCTA
>NZ_JABMCU010000395.1:0-618 GCF_013179605.1 Enterobacter sp. CM29
AATGCGCTTTCCGTTCGGTTGTACCGTGACGCTTGGGCAATACGCTGAAATTGTTTTGCTGCGTTTTAAACGCGCAATTCTTTACTTAATTGATGAATTTCGGCATTATCTTGCCGGTTCAAAACTTGGTAGTGATACCCCAGAGGATTAGATGGCCAAAGAAGACAATATTGAAATGCAGGGTACCGTACTTGATACGTTGCCTAATACCATGTTTCGCGTAGAACTGGAAAACGGTCACGTGGTAACTGCGCACATCTCCGGTAAAATGCGCAAAAACTATATCCGCATTTTGACGGGCGACAAAGTGACTGTTGAACTGACCCCGTACGACCTGAGCAAAGGCCGCATTGTCTTCCGTAGTCGCTAATTGTTTTCGCCTGTAATGGCAGATGAATATTTAAAAGGTCGGGACAATCCCGGCCTTTTTTATTTATGGCCTTAGTGTGGCTGTGTCGGCAGATGTATTGTCATGCACGGGTTCATGGGTACGATTAAATCTTCAGCTATCGCGTGGGTAATGTCATGCAACAGTCCCGTCAGGTGCGGCAACATATCGCGGTCAAAATGCGAAACCAGCAGCACGTGGTTTAACGCCCGGCAGTAGTCACATTTCGT
>NZ_JABMCU010000396.1:0-610 GCF_013179605.1 Enterobacter sp. CM29
GTGCATACGTCTTCGGGATAAAGGCGTCCAGCGGTGCTTCAGCACCGTCGGGCGCTTTTTTTTGCCTTTTTTCAGGAGCAATTATGGCGGATTTGTCGAGACGGCGTTTATTGCAGGCCAGCATGCTGGCGAGTGGTGCGATGCTGTTGCCGGGTGTCATGCAGGCCGCATGGGCGGCGGGGTCAGATAAGCCGGAGCAGGATACCGTGCGTATCGGGTTTATCCCCCTGACCGATTGCGCGCCAGTGGTTATCGCGGCCCTGAAAGGGTTCGATAAAAAACACGGCATTACCATTGTACCTACTAAAGAGGCGAGCTGGGCGGCGGTGCGCGACAAGCTGGTGGCAGGGGAGCTGGACGCCGCACACATTCTTTACGGCCTGCTGTACGGACTGGAGCTGGGTATCGCGGGCAAGCCGCAGCAGATGGCGAACCTGATGACTCTCAACCAGAACGGTCAGGCCATTACGCTCTCCAGCGATCTGGCGGAGAAGGGCGTTCGTGATCTCGACGGGCTGAAAAAGCTGATTACACAGCAGGCACCGGGAACCTACACCTTCGCGCATACCTTCCCGACGGGGACACACGCTATGTGGCTCTACTACTGGCT
>NZ_JABMCU010000397.1:0-594 GCF_013179605.1 Enterobacter sp. CM29
AGAACTTTAGCAACAACGCCCGCGCCAACGGTACGGCCGCCTTCACGGATTGCGAAACGCAGACCGTCGTCCATCGCGATTGGGTGGATCAGAGTCACAACCATCTTGATGTTGTCGCCTGGCATTACCATCTCTACGCCTTCTGGCAGTTCGATGGTACCGGTCACGTCAGTTGTACGGAAGTAGAACTGTGGACGGTAGCCTTTGAAGAACGGAGTATGACGGCCGCCTTCGTCTTTGGACAGAATGTACACTTCAGATTCGAACTTGGTGTGTGGCTTGATTGAGCCTGGCTTCGCCAGAACCTGACCACGTTCGATTTCTTCACGTTTGATACCACGCAGCAGAACACCAACGTTCTCACCAGCACGGCCTTCGTCCAGCAGTTTGCGGAACATTTCAACGCCAGTACAGGTAGACTTCGCAGTCTCTTTGATACCAACGATTTCAACTTCTTCACCAACTTTGATGATACCGCGCTCTACACGACCGGTAACAACGGTACCACGACCGGAGATGGAGAATACGTCTTCGATTGGCAGCAGGAATGGCTTGTCAATCGCACGCTCTGGTTCTGGGATGTAAGAATCCAGG
>NZ_JABMCU010000398.1:0-587 GCF_013179605.1 Enterobacter sp. CM29
CCCTGACCAAAATATAAAAACGGGAATTGGATTCCTCTCACATCTGCTAAAAAAATATGGTGATCTTGAGCTTGCTTTAGCTGCATATAATGCCGGAGAGGGCGCAGTTGATAAATATGGCGGCATTCCACCATATAAAGAAACTCAGCTATATGTAAAAAAAATCATGGCAACACTTGGAGGATAAAAAATGAAAAAAGGTTCTGTTATTGCTGTCTTAATTGCATTGGCTACTATGCAATCTGCTATTGCAGAAGACGTATATGATGGTGATTTATCATCACTCAATCCTATACAGGATAAAGCCCTTGAGCAGAAAGACCCTTGTACTGTTGTCATGTGCATGGCTGAAAAACTATACGACTCAACCAGTAAAGATTGTGAGCCGGTTGTTAGTTACTTTTCATCAATTCGTAAGTTTGGTCATCACGGTTTCGATCCGGGTAAGACCTTGAAAAAGCGTAGAGATAAGCTAAATGAGTGTCCGGGAGCAGACCCGGCAAACGTATCCGGTATCTTAGGCAAGTTCGGACGTATGAGGGGGTTCTGATGCAGGTAAGAAAAGGTTATATCCGTAATCCGTGGTC
>NZ_JABMCU010000399.1:0-579 GCF_013179605.1 Enterobacter sp. CM29
CACCGATCTGACCGGACATGGAGGTGTGAGCCAACATGCGGCCGCCGGACTTAGCGTATTCGTACACGGTCTGGTTGATGCGCACCGAACGAGACAGCGGCATCAGGTCGTTGAACAGGGTGAACTCTGTGTTCGGCTGGAATTGACGCAGCACAGTCTGGTCAAAGGCCTTGTACAGATCAGCAGGTGAGCGAACAGCGTTGATGCCATTCAGCTGATTGACAGCATTCAGACGATCAGCCATTTCCTGCATTACGTTAATGCCCTGATGGTTCAAAGCGGCATTACGTTCCTGCGTCAGCATACCAAACTGGTACTGGTTCACGGCCAGGTTGCCGGTCTTTTCGCCCAGCGATTTAGAATAAACAAGCATTCAGTGACTCCTTACTTAATCACTACGCGAATGAGGTCGCCAGCAGCGGCGGTGATTGAGCGCTCTTCGTCGCAATAGCAGCGATCATTTTCTCCAGTGGCCCACTTCTTCACCTGGCCGTTGACGATTGAGAGAGCGTCGCCTTTTTTGTAGGTACCGGCGGCAGCGCGGACGTTCAGGAACATTCCCGGCAATGGGTGGATGCC
>NZ_JABMCU010000004.1:0-66953 GCF_013179605.1 Enterobacter sp. CM29
AAGTCCAACGTGGCTCAATTCGTTTATACCATGCATCGTGTCGGCAAAGTTGTCCCGCCGAAACGTCATATTCTTAAAAATATCTCGCTGAGCTTTTTCCCGGGCGCAAAAATCGGTGTTCTGGGTCTCAACGGTGCCGGTAAGTCCACCCTGCTGCGCATCATGGCCGGCATCGATACAGACATCGAAGGTGAAGCCCGTCCGCAGCCTGGCATCAAGATCGGCTACCTGCCGCAGGAACCTCAGCTGAACCCGGAACACACCGTGCGTGAATCCGTTGAAGAAGCGGTATCCGAAGTGGTTAACGCCCTGAAAGGTCTGGATGAAGTGTATGCCAAATACGCCGAGCCGGATGCGGACTTCGACAAACTGGCCGCTCAGCAAGGCAAATTTGAAGAGATTATCCAGGCGCACGACGGTCACAACCTGAACGTGCAGCTAGAGCGCGCGGCAGATGCCCTGCGTCTGCCGGACTGGGATGCGAAAATCGCGAATCTCTCCGGTGGTGAACGCCGCCGCGTGGCGCTGTGCCGCCTGCTGCTGGAAAAACCAGACATGCTGCTGCTCGACGAACCGACCAACCACCTGGATGCGGAATCCGTGGCGTGGCTGGAACGCTTCCTGCACGACTTCGAAGGCACCGTGGTGGCAATTACCCACGACCGCTACTTCCTCGACAACGTGGCGGGCTGGATCCTGGAGCTGGACCGCGGCGAAGGCATTCCGTGGGAAGGCAACTACTCTTCCTGGCTGGAGCAGAAAGATCAGCGTCTGGCGCAGGAAGCGTCTCAGGAAGCGGCGCGCCGTAAGTCTATTGAGAAAGAGCTGGAGTGGGTTCGTCAGGGCGCGAAAGGCCGTCAGTCCAAGGGCAAAGCCCGTCTGGCACGCTTCGAAGAGCTGAACAACACCGAATACCAGAAGCGTAACGAAACCAACGAACTGTTTATCCCGCCTGGAGCACGTCTGGGGGATAAAGTGGTTGAAGTGACCAACCTGCGTAAGTCATACGGCGACCGCCTGCTGATCGACGATCTGACCTTCTCCGTACCGAAAGGCGCTATCGTCGGCATTATCGGTCCGAACGGCGCGGGTAAATCCACCCTGTTCCGCATGATGTCCGGTCAGGAACAACCTGACAGCGGCTCTATCACCCTGGGTGAGACCGTGAAGCTGGCCTCCGTTGACCAGTTCCGTGACGCGATGGACAACAGCAAAACCGTGTGGGAAGAAGTCTCCGGCGGTCTGGATATCATGCGTATCGGCAACACCGAGATGCCAAGCCGCGCCTATGTTGGCCGCTTTAACTTCAAGGGCACCGACCAGGGCAAACGCGTGGGCGAGCTGTCTGGCGGTGAGCGTGGTCGTCTGCACCTGGCGAAGCTGCTTCAGGTTGGCGGCAACGTTCTGCTGCTCGATGAACCTACCAACGACCTGGACATCGAAACCCTGCGCGCGCTGGAAAACGCCCTGCTGGAATTCCCGGGCTGCGCCATGGTTATCTCGCACGACCGCTGGTTCCTTGACCGTATCGCGACCCACATTCTGGACTACCAGGACGAAGGTAAAGTGGAGTTCTTCGAAGGTAACTTCACCGAATACGAAGAGTACAAGAAACGCACGCTGGGCGCAGACGCGCTGGAGCCGAAGCGTATTAAGTACAAGCGTATTGCGAAATAAAAGCAAAACGGCAACTTCGGTTGCCGTTTTTTATGTTTGTTCCCTCTCCGCGTGGGAGAGGGCCTGGGTGAGGGCATCAGGCCGCACAGTGTGTAGGCCGGGTAAGGCGAAGCCGCCACCCGGCTTTTTTATTTGCCCACGTAATACCGCTTCACCTCATCAAACTGCATCGCAAAGTCGATATAGCTCATCAGCGCAGGCGAATTGAGCTTACGGCTCGGATAGGCCAGCCAGAGATCGTTCCCCTCAACGCGCCACTCCGGTAGCACCTTTACCAGCGCGCCCTTTTCAATTTTATCTTCCAGCAGGAATGCGGGTAACAGCGTGATCCCCGCCCCGGCAATGGCGCATTCTCGGGCGTACACCAGGTTATCCGTCATGTGGGCGTTATCCGGCAGGTAGCGGTAATCCTCACTCTCGCTTCGCAGAAGCCACTCCGACCATGCCCGGTGCGTAATGCAGCGGTGATCCACCAGCTGTCGTGGATGGATTAACGGCGCCCGACGTGCCAGATAGTCAGGCGAGGCCAGCATGTAGCGCGGACAGTGCCCAATCATGCGGCCAATCAGGGAAGAATCCTGCGGTTTGCCGGTGCGCAGCGCCACGTCAAAGCCCGACTCGACCAGATCCACCACATCGTCTGAAATTGATACATCCAGCGACACGTCAGGGTAGCGAAGCTGGAACTCGGCATTCATATGCGCCAGCAGCGTCGCGCCAATCCCTGCCGGACAGGTGATCCTCAGCCGTCCGCTGGGGTTTTCTCGCAGCCGCTGAATGGCATACTCCGCGCGCTCGCTGGCCGCCAGCATCTCGCGGCAGTGCACCAGATAGTGCTCGCCCGCAAACGTCAGGCTTATTCTGCGCGTCGTGCGGTTAAGCAGGCGGATCCCCACCTGCTGCTCCAGCTGGCTAATGCGCTGGCTGACGCTGGATTTCGGCAGTTCAGCCTTCTGCGCCGCCGCAGTAAAGCTGCCCATCTCAGCCACCAGCGCAAACAGCGCCATATCCTGTAGCTGTTTAAACATGATTGTTCACCCTGTACGAACGCTGAGTTCTTGATTGTCCATCTTATCATGCAGCTGACCACTTAATAGACTAGCCTCAACACAACGCATTCATTGAGGAGAACACCATGTCTGTTAAAGCCATTGCCGTTAACCCAGAAAATCCCTCCACCTTCGTTGAAATCACCCCGCCGATGCCGCAGCCCGGCGAGTACGATCTGCTGGTGGAGGTGAAAGCCGTCTCCGTAAACCCGGTGGACACCAAGGTACATGCAGGCATTGCCAAAAGCGGACTGAAGGAGCCGCGCATTCTCGGGTGGGATGCCAGCGGGATCGTCAAAGCCGTCGGGGCTGGCGTCACCGGATTCAAACCGGGTGACGAAGTATGGTACGCGGGGGATATCACCCGACCGGGCAGCAATACCACGCACCAGCTTATCGATGCGCGCATTGTCGGGCACAAGCCTGCAAACCTTGGCTGGGCCTCTGCGGCAGCACTGCCGCTGACGGCGCTCACCGCGTGGGAAGGCCTGTTTGAACGGCTGAAGATTCAGGATGCCGACGCAGATAAAACGCTGCTGATAATTGGCGGCGCGGGTGGAGTCGGATCGCTGGCGATCCCGTTTGCGAAGCACAACAGCAAGGTGAAGATCGTCGCAACCGCCTCACGAGAAGATTCCGCCCGATGGTGTCGCGATCGCGGGGCTGACGTTGTCGTAGATTACCGCGACCTGAAGGGTGAACTGGCGAAACAGGGGCTCACCTTTGTGGATTACATTTTTATCCTCAACGACACCGACGGGCACTGGGATGCGGTCAGCGATCTGATTGCCCCTCAGGGACACATTTGTTCCATCGTTGAAAATGCGCATCCGCTAAACCAGGACAAGCTGAAGTCCAAATCTGCCGCCCTGCACTGGGAATTTATGTACACCCGCAGCATGTACCAGACCGCGGATATGGCGCGCCAGGGCGAGATTTTAAATGAGGTGGCGAAGCTGGTGGATAACGGCGTGGTGGAAAGCTCGCTCAGCGAAACGCTGCACGGGCTGAGCGTGGAAAGCATTACCGAAGCGCACCGCATGGTGCTGGAGGGGCATATGCGTGGGAAAGTGGTGGTTGAGTATTGAGTGGTTTGTTCCCCCTCACCCTGCCCTCTCCCCACGGGGGAGAGGGTAAAGACAGCTCCGTGCGATCCCCTCTCCCCTTTGGGGAGAGGGTTAGGGTGAGGGGTAAGTTTTTTACCCCTGCTCACCCATCATCTCTTTCACCAGCTCGACGCAGCGCAGGAAACGGGTGTCGTAATCCGACTCTTCCACATGCACAAACTCAACGTTGTTCTCGTTAAGCATCTCCACCAGCATGGTCTGGAACTCACGCCTGTCTACCGAGCTGCCCAGGCTGCGCATACCGTCGGCTACCCATGGGGTGTTGTTTTCCAGCAGGATAACCAGATCAAAGCGGTATTCATCAATCAGCGCCTGCACAAACGGGTGCTCGCGCCCCTCGTACTTTTTGCAGAACGCCTGCGTGGTGACGAAATCGGTATCAATAAAGGCGACTTTATTGGCGTATTTCACCGCGAAATCAATGTACTGGGCATGACCGAGCGCGATTTTATCGTAGTCGGAATACTGTAATGCCATCTCGTCACCACCGAGGTGTGAGAAGACGTAATCGCGGCCATACTCCCACGCACTGGTGGTATTGAAGATATTCGCCAGCTTATTCACCAGCGTCGATTTCCCGCTCGACTCGCCGCCGAGGATCGCCACCGTACGTACGAAGAACGGCTTCACCTCGGTCGGAATGTAGTCCCAGTAGCGGAACGGGTTCTCGCGGATCTGCGCCCCGCTGATGTTCATAAAGGTGCGTTTAGGATCGATCAGCACGGTTTCGATGCCCAGATGCTCGCGGAACTGCGGCGCGTCGGACTCTTCAGAGGTGTAGATCCAGTTAGGCGCAATGCCCTTCTCTTCCATAAACGCTTTGATGCCGTTGCTCCACACGTCCCAGCCGTGCGGGTACGGCTCCATGCCCTCTTCGTTAAAGGCATGAATACGAATATTTTTCTGATACTTAAAGGTCTGAAGTAGCCAGCGCAGGCGGTCCGGCACGGTGGGCTGCTGCGACATGGCGCTGTCTTCAAACAGCTGGCGATCGCGGGTTTCATCATAACCCATGATGATATGCAGCTCGTCGACCTGGCTACAGGCGCGCTGGATCAGATAGATATGCCCGGTATGCAGAGGGTAGAACTTACCGAACACCACGCCAATGTTCTTTTGCATCCGCGGAAATTCAAGCCCCAGAAAACGGTGCAGCGCTTCCAGCTTCTGCGCGCTGGGGCTTTTGATTTTGGCGTTCAGCAGTTGGCTCAGGTAGCCCTTGGTCATGCCGCTGGCGTCCGCTACCTGCTGTAATGTGCAACCCTTCTGGCGGATAGCGGTCTTGATGTAGTCAAATGATGACATAAATTACGGTGCCTCCTGCAAAATCGAATACGTAATTATAAGTCGTCAAAGACATTTAACGCATCTGCGAGTTTTTTAACGCCAAAAACCTGCATCCCTTCCGGGATTTTTTTCGGCACGTTGGCGGCCGGAACAATTGCGCGGCGGAAGCCATGTTTTGCCGCTTCGGAGATACGCTCCTGACCGCTCGGCACCGGGCGAATTTCGCCCGCCAGCCCTACTTCGCCAAATACCACCAGATCCTGCGGCAACGGTCTGTCACGCAGGCTGGAGACCATCGCCAGCAACAGCGCCAGATCCGCGCTGGTTTCCGTAACCTTCACCCCACCAACCACGTTGACGAACACGTCCTGATCCGCCATTTGCAGGCCACCGTGACGGTGCAACACCGCCAGCAGGATCGCCAGGCGGTTCTGTTCCAGACCGACCGCCACGCGCCGCGGATTACCCATCATCGAGTGATCCACCAGCGCCTGAATTTCAACCAGCAGCGGACGCGTCCCCTCCCACAGCACCATCACCGAACTACCGGACGTAATCTCGTCGCCACGGCTCAGGAAGATGGCCGACGGGTTGCTGACTTCGCGCAGCCCCTGCTCGGTCATGGCAAACACGCCCAGTTCATTCACCGCGCCGAAGCGGTTTTTATGGCTGCGCAGGGTACGAAAACGGGAATCCGCATCGCCGTCGAGCATCACCGAGCAGTCGATACAGTGCTCAAGCACTTTCGGGCCGGCCAGCGAGCCGTCTTTGGTGACGTGGCCCACCATCACTATCGCTACGCCGCGCGTTTTGGCAAAGCGCGTTAAGTACGCAGCCGTTTCACGCACCTGCGCCACGCTCCCCGGTGACGACTGAATGTCCGCCATGTGCATCACCTGGATGGAGTCGATCACCATGAGCTTCGGCTGCTCTTCTTCGGCAATCATGCAGATCTGCTCGATGCTGGTTTCCGAGAGCATATTCAGATTGCCGGTCGGCAGACCGAGGCGGTGCGCGCGCATCGCCACCTGCTGGAGTGACTCTTCGCCCGTGACGTACAGGGTTTTCATCTGTTCGGCGAGCTTGCAGAGCGTTTGCAGCAGCAGGGTGGATTTACCCGCGCCCGGGTTACCGCCGATGAGAATAGCGCTGCCCGGCACTACGCCACCGCCGAGCACGCGGTCAAATTCTTTGAATCCGGTTGAGAAGCGCGGCAGCGCCTCAAGGCTGATATCCGAAAGTTTTTGTACCTTCGACACGCCTGCATTGCCCGCATAGCCGCTCAGGCGTTCATTGCGGGCCACGCTCGGCGAAGCCGCCACACCACGCACTTCGGTGATGGTGTTCCAGGCATGACAGGCGCTGCATTGCCCCTGCCAGCGCGGATAATCCGCACCACATTCATTACAGACAAATGCGCGTTTTGGAGCTTTCGCCACGGTTTACCTCGTTATTTCTGTGCGGTCTGCGCGCCGGATAGCGCTGACGCTTACCCGGCCTACAAAAGCAGGCCGCTATTTTTGATTAATGCTGCCGGAGAGAATGCAGAACACGCCCATCAGGTCAGCATGACGGATAGTGACTTCCGTCTTTTCATTCACTTTCGGCTTGGCGTGGTAGGCAATACCCAGTCCGGCAACTTTGATCATCGGCAGATCGTTCGCGCCATCGCCGATGGCGACGGTCTGTTCGACCGGAATGGCGTATTTCTCCGCCAGACGCGTCAGCGTATTGGCTTTGTACTGCGCATCCACGATGTCGCCAATCACTTGTCCGGTGAGTTTGCCGTCCATGATCTCCAGCTCGTTTGCCACCACGGTGGTCAGACGCAGCTTGTCACGCAGGTAATCGGCAAAGAAGGTGAACCCACCGGAGGCAATCGCCACTTTCCAGCCGAGCGTCTCCAGCTTGAGCACCAGCTGCGTCAGCCCTGGCATCAGGGGCAGTTCATCGCGCACCTGACGCAAAATGTTAGCATCGGCCCCCTTCAGGGTCGCCACGCGCTGTCTCAGGCTGGCGGTGAAATCCAGCTCGCCGCGCATCGCGCGCTCGGTGACTTCCGCCACCAGCTCGCCGCTGCCCGCCAGTTTAGCAATCTCGTCAATACACTCGATCTGAATGGCGGTGGAGTCCATGTCCATCACCAGCAGGCCAGGCGTTTTCAGGTGCGGAATTTTGCCGAGCGGGGCTACGTCCAGCCCGGCATCGTGCGCAAGACGCGTGGCGCGCTGCGTCAGGGAACCCGCCAGGCGAATAACCTGATAATCTTCCACGCACCAGGCCGCAACGATGACCATCGCTGCGCCCAGTTTAGTTTGATACTGGGTGAGGCGTTGCTTATCCAGGCCGCGTCCGTACAGCAGCCAGCCGCTACGGCCAGCGTGGTAATCGAGAGGCATCACCTCATCGCCACTTAAAGAGAGCGGCAATCCTGGCCATAAAGAGACATCCGTTGGCAGGTCGCACCAGGTAATGTTCGGCATTGAAGCTCCTGTAATTTCGTTCGCGCCGGAAGGTTCCAGAGGGAAAATAACGCATGAGGCTACCCTGTAACCATCACTTCTGGCAACATTAAGCCGTAAATTTTAAGCAGGTGGAATATGGCTCGCGCAAAACTGAAATTCCGGCTTCATCGCGCCGTGATTGTCCTGATCTGTCTCGCACTATTAGTGGCGCTTATGCAGGGGGCATCCTGGTTTAGCCAGAATCACCAACGACAGCGTAACCCGCAGTTTGAAGAACTGGCCCGTACGCTGGCGCGCCAGGTGACGCTCAACGTTGCGCCGTCTATGCGCACCGAAACGCCGGATGACAAGCGGATAGCCCAGGTATTGCGCCAGCTTACGGAAAACAGCCGCATTCTGGATGCGGGCGTGTACGATGAACAGGGCGACCTGATTGCCCGCGCGGGTGAGCATGTCGACGTGCGCGACAGGCTGGCGCTGGACGGCAAAAAAGCTGGCGGTTATTTCAATCAACAAATCGTTGAACCCATTCAGGGCAAGAATGGCCCACTCGGCTATTTACGTCTGACACTCGACACCCACACCCTGCCAACCGAAGCCAAACAGGTGGATAACACCACCAATATTTTGCGCCTGATGCTGCTGCTCTCGCTGGCGATTGGCGTGGTACTGGCGCGCACGCTGCTGCAAGGCAAGCGCACCCGCTGGCAGCAGTCGCCGTTCCTGTTAACCGCCAGCAAGTCAGTTCCCGAAGAGGAAGAGAGCGAGAAGAAAGAATAGTGATAAAGTAGGCGGATGATTCGGAAAAGGAACTCTGCCATGTCGACGTTACGCCTGCTTATCTCTGACTCTTACGATCCCTGGTTTAATCTCGCGGTGGAAGAGTGCATCTTCCGCCAGATGCCCGCCACCCAGCGCGTCCTGTTTCTCTGGCGCAACGCTGATACGGTCGTTATTGGCCGCGCGCAAAATCCGTGGAAAGAGTGTAACACCCGCCGTATGGAAGAGGACAACGTCCGCCTGGCGCGCCGCAGCAGCGGCGGCGGTGCGGTGTTCCACGATCTCGGCAACACCTGCTTTACCTTTATGGCGGGCAAGCCGGAATACGACAAAACCATCTCGACCTCCATTGTGCTCAATGCGCTCAATTCGCTCGGCGTGACGGCTGAAGCCTCGGGTCGTAACGATCTGGTAGTGAAAACACCTGAAGGCGACCGGAAAGTGTCAGGCTCAGCCTACCGCGAAACGATGGATCGCGGATTCCACCACGGCACATTATTGCTGAATGCCGATCTGAGCCGTCTGGCAAACTATCTGAACCCGGACAAGAAAAAGCTCCAGGCGAAAGGCATTACCTCCGTGCGCGGTCGCGTGGCGAATCTGGTGGATCTGCTGCCGGGGATTACTCATGAGCAGATTTGCGACGCGATCCGTGAAGCCTTTTTCAGGCATTACGGTGAACGCGTAGAAGCCGAGGTGATTTCTCCGGATAAAACCCCGGACCTGCCCAACTTCGCGGAAACCTTTGCGCGCCAGAGCAGCTGGGAGTGGAACTTCGGTCAGGCACCGGCGTTTTCACACCTGCTGGATGAGCGATTTACATGGGGCGGCGTTGAGCTGCACTTTGACGTGGAGAAGGGCCATATTACCCGCACGCAGGTCTTTACGGATAGTCTCAATCCTGCACCGCTGGAGGCGCTGGCCGCACGTTTACAGGGCTGTCTGTATCGGGCGGATATGTTGCAGCAGGAGTGTGATGCATTAATTGGGGATTTTCCTGAGCAGGAAAAAGAGCTGCGGGATGTATCGGCGTGGATTGCTCAGGCCGTGCGCTAGTAAAAAAGCCCGCTGGCGCTGCGCTTAGCGGGCCTACAAAACCGTAGGCCGGGTCAGGCGAGGCCGCCACCCGGCACAACAGCTCTTACTCTTTATCGCCCAGCAGAACGGATTCCAGCGCGATTTTGATCATGTCGTTGAAGGTGGTCTGACGCTCGGCAGCGGTGGTCTGCTCGTGAGTACGGATATGGTCAGACACGGTGCAGATGGTCAGCGCTTTTGCACCGAATTCAGCCGCCACGCCGTAGATACCGGCCGCTTCCATTTCCACGCCCAGAATGCCGTATTTTTCCATCACGTCGAACATGTCGCCTTCTGGCGAGTAGAACAGATCGGCAGAGAACAGGTTGCCCACGCGCGCGTCAACGCCCAGCGCTTTTGCTGCGTCAACCGCGTTACGCACCATGTCAAAGTCAGCGATGGCCGCAAAGTCATGATCTTTAAAGCGAATGCGGTTGACTTTAGAGTCGGTGCACGCGCCCATGCCGATCACCACGTCACGCAGCTTAACGTCCATGCGCACCGCGCCGCAGGAGCCGACACGGATGATTTTCTTCACGCCGAAATCGGTGATCAGCTCTTTGGTGTAGATGGAGCAGGATGGGATACCCATGCCGTGACCCATCACGGAGATTTTGCGGCCTTTATAGGTACCGGTGAAGCCCAGCATGCCACGCACGTTGTTCACTTCACGCACGTCTTCGAGGAAGGTTTCTGCAATGTGTTTCGCGCGCAGCGGGTCGCCCGGCATCAATACGACGTCAGCGAAATCACCCATTTCTGCATTAATGTGAGGAGTTGCCATCTTCAGTTCCTTTTACATTGTTGTTTTTGCCGGGTGGCGGCTGCGCCTTACCCGGCCTACATTCTGTTCTCCCTCTCCCTGTGGGAGAGGGTCGGGGTGAGGGCATCAGGCCTCACCCAATCCGTTTAGAACATAGCCTTGCCATATTCCATGTCAGACGTACCAAAGTATTTCGCAATCGTCTGGCCGATGTCCGCGAAGGTTTCACGATGACCCAGCGAGCCCGGTTTGACTTTCGGGCCGTACACCAGCACCGGGATGTGCTCACGGGTGTGGTCGGTACCGGTCCAGGTCGGGTCACAGCCATGGTCAGCGGTCAGGATCAGAATGTCATCTTCCCCCACCAGCTCCATCAGCTCTGGCAGACGGCGGTCAAACAGCTCCAGACCCGCAGCATACCCGGCGACGTCGCGACGGTGACCCCAGGAGGAGTCGAAGTCCACGAAGTTGGTGAAGACAATGGTCTTGTCGCCCGCTTCTTTCATCTCTTTGATGGTGGCGTCGAACAGCGCATCCAGACCGGTCGCTTTGACCTTTTTGGTGATGCCGCAGTTAGCGTAGATGTCCGCGATTTTACCTACGGAAACGACCTGGCCGTCTTTCTCGTCGACGAGTTTTTGCAGCACGGTCGGCGCCGGTGGCTCCACGGCCAGATCGTGACGGTTGCCGGTACGCTGGAAGTTACCCGCTTTGTCGCCGATAAACGGACGCGCGATAACACGACCAATGTTGTAGCCGCCTTCGGTCAGCTCTTCACGGGCGATCTCGCACAGCTCGTACAGTTTATCCAGGCCAAACGTCTCTTCGTGGCAGGCGATCTGGAACACAGAGTCAGCAGAGGTATAGAAAATCGGTTTGCCGGTTTTCATGTGCTCTTCGCCGAGCTGATCCAGAATCACGGTACCGGAAGAGTGGCAGTTGCCGAGGTAGCCCGGCAGGTTGGCGCGCTTCACCAGCTTATCAAGCAGCTCCTGCGGGAAGCTGTTCTCGTGATCGGAGAAGTAACCCCAGTCAAACAGCACCGGCACGCCAGCGATTTCCCAGTGACCGGACGGCGTATCTTTACCGGAAGAGAGCTCGTGCGCCCACGCGTAGGCGCCCACCACTTCCGCGTTTCCGTCCATACCGGCTGCGATTTTACCGGTAGAACCTTCATGCGCTTTTACCAGCCCGAGGCGGGTCAGGTTTGGCAGGTTCAGAGGGCCTTTACGACCGTTGTCCGCTTCGCCTTTTGCACAGGCTTCCGCGATGTGACCCAGGGTATCGGAACCCACGTCACCAAAACGTTCTGCATCTTCGGTTGCGCCGATGCCGAATGAGTCCAGCACCATAATAAATGCACGTTTCATAATTGTTCTCCGTACTTAGTGCTTCATAAAAATGCGATCAGATCAGTATACCGCTATTCAGTGATACGACGATAGACCGTCGGTGTGGTTTCCGGTGCTTTATCGTCAAGAGTTATTGCCGCCTTCACCGCTTTCGCCGCGTCCTGCCAGCTGGCTTCGTCTTTCGCGTGGATCACCGCCAGCGGACGTTGGCCGTCAACGCTGTCGCCCAGACGGGCCATATCGGTAAAGCCGACGCTGTAATCAATGGTGTCCGATGCCTGACGACGACCGCCGCCCATAGACACGACCGCCATGCCGAGCGCGCGGGTATCCATAGCCGAGACAAAGCCTTCACTGTCCGCATAGACCGCTTTGCTGAGCATCGCGGTGGGCAGGTATTTCGCGTAGTTTTCCACGAAGTCGGTCGGGCCTTTCTGCGCCGCCACCATCCGACCAAAGATCTCCGCCGCTTTGCCGTTGTCCAGCACCGCCTGAAGCTTCGCGCGGGCGTCAGCGTCGTCTTTGGCCAGCTTGCCGGAGATTAACATCTCAACGCACAGTGCCATGGTGACATCGAACAGACGCGGGTTACGGTATTCGCCTGTCAGGAACTGCACGGCCTCGCGGACTTCAACGGCGTTACCGGCGCTGGACGCCAGCACCTGGTTCATGTCCGTCAGCAGTGCGGTGGTGCGCACGCCCGCGCCGTTGGAAACGCCAACGATCGCTTCAGCCAGCGCCTCAGAGAGTTCATAGGTCGGCATAAACGCGCCGCTGCCCACTTTCACATCCATCACCAGCGCGTCCAGCCCTTCCGCCAGCTTTTTGGCGAGGATAGAGGCGGTGATCAGCGGGATGGAGTCTACGGTCGCGGTAATGTCACGCGTCGCGTAGAAACGCTTGTCTGCTGGCGCAAGAGAGCTGGTCTGGCCAATAATCGCCACGCCAACGTCTTTAATAATGTCGCGGAAGCGGTTGTCATCCGGGAAGATATCGAAGCCCGGAATGGCTTCCAGTTTGTCGAGCGTACCGCCGGTATGACCCAGGCCGCGCCCGGAAATCATCGGAATGTAACCGCCGCAGGCTGCCACCATCGGGCCAAGCATCAGGGAGGTCACGTCGCCCACGCCGCCGGTGGAGTGTTTGTCCACAATCGGGCCGTTGAGGTTGAGGCTTTTCCAGTCCAGAACGGTTCCTGAATCTCGCATCGCCATGGTCAGTGACACGCGCTCAGGCATCGACATATCGTGGAAGAAAATGGTCATCGCCAGAGCCGCAATCTGCCCTTCAGAGATGGTGTTATCACGAATGCCGTTGATAAAGAAGCGGATCTCTTCGTCGCTTAATGCATGACCATCACGTTTTTTACGAATAATTTCTTGTGCGAGAAACACGGTAACCTCCATGCGGAATCGGGTGAATGGCGGCGGGTATGTTGACCCGCCCTACGATCCTGTAGGCCGGGTTAGCGTAGGCCACCCGGCAATTCAAACTTAGTAGCTGCTTGCGCTCTTACCGTCACCGTGACCCAGCGCTTTCAGCAGGCTGGCCAGCAGGCTGGACGCGCCGAAGCGGTAGTGGCGGGAGTCCGCCCAGTCGGCGCCGAACAGCTCGTCGGCAATCGCCAGGAACTGCTGCGCGTCTTCTGCGGTACGCACGCCGCCTGCCGGTTTGAAGCCAACGGTTTTGGACACGCCCATATCACGGATAACTTCCATCATGATGCGCGCGCTTTCCGGAGTCGCGTTGACCGGCACTTTACCGGTAGAGGTTTTAATGAAATCCGCGCCCGCTTTGATAGAGATTTCAGACGCTTTACGAATCAGCGCCTCTTCTTTCAGCTCGCCGGTTTCGATGATCACTTTAAGCAGCACGTTTGCCGCCGCACATGCGTCTTTACAGGCTTTCACCAAGTCAAAACCGACCTGCTCGTTGCCGGCGATCAGCGCGCGGTACGGGAAAACCACGTCAACTTCGTCTGCGCCGTACGCAATCGCCGCGCGGGTTTCCGCCAGCGCGATCTCGATGTCGTCATTACCGTGCGGGAAGTTAGTCACGGTCGCAATGCGCACGTCCGGCGTGCCCTGTTCTTTCAGCGTTTTGCGGGCAATCGGGATAAAGCGCGGGTAGATACAGACGGCGGCGGTATTACCCACTGGCGTTTTTGCCTGATGGCACAGGGCGATGACTTTTTCATTGGTGTCGTCATCATTCAGGGTGGTCAGGTCCATCAGTTTCAACGCGCGCAGGCTGCTTGCAGTTAAATCGGTCATAACATTCTCCAACGGCAGTGCCGTATAAATTTTACCTTGCGGGTCTGTGAGTATTCTAACATTCACCCGCATCCACACTTCGACATTCATCACAGTTAATGAAAACTGTGTGCAAATTTGCATTACTGTAATGAGATCTTCTTCAAACTTTCATGCGTCAACCGCCGACAAAAGCAGCGATACCCCCTGTCGGATCAAAAGCCCCGGCAGGCTGGCTTCTTACAATTCGTTCACCATCCGCAGAACCCTCAAGGAAGTTGAACATGCCCGACGCCCTGCAACAACGATGCCAGCACATTGTGACCAGCCCGGTGTTAACCCCGGAACAAAAACGTCATTTTCTGGCGCTGGAAGCGGAGAACAATCTGCTCTATCCCGCTCTGCCAGAGGCGGCCCGCGCCGCGCTGGACGAGGGATACATCTGCGACATGTTCGAAGGTCATGCGCCTTACAAACCGCGCTACGTGCTGCCGGACTACGCTAAATTTCTGGCTAACGGCTCAGAATGGCTGGAGCTGGAAGGGGCGAAAGATCTGGATGATGCCCTCTCACTGCTCACTATCCTTTATCACCATGTTCCGTCCGTCACATCGATGCCAGTCTATCTGGGTCAGCTCGATGAGATACTCAACCCATATGTTAAAATTCTAACACAGGATGAAATCGATAGCCGAATAAAACGTTTCTGGCGTTACCTGGACAGAACCCTGCCCGATGCCTTTATGCATGCCAATATCGGCCCGGCGGATACGCCCGTCACGCGTGCCATTTTGCGAGCGGACGCAGAGCTGAAGCAGGTCGCGCCGAACCTGACCTTTATTTACGACCCGGACGTCACCCCTGACGATCTGCTGATGAGCGTGGCGAAAAACATTTGTGAGTGTAGTAAGCCGCATATTTCCAATGGCCCGGTAAATGATAAAATTTTCACAAAAGGTCGCTATGGCGTGGTGAGCTGTTACAACTCCCTGCCGCTGGCGGGCGGCGGCAGCACGCTGGTGCGCCTTAACCTGAAAGCGATTGCGGAGCACAGCCGCTCACCGGAAGACTTTTTCACCCGTACCCTTCCCCACTACTGCCAGCAACAAATCGCGATCATCAATGCGCGCTGCGATTTTTTATATGAACAATCCGGCTTCTTTGAGAATAGCTTCCTGGTGAAAGAGGGGCTGATTGATGCCGATCGTTTTGTACCGATGTTTGGCATGTACGGTCTGGCCGAAGCGGTAAACGTGCTGTGCGAGAAAGCAGGCATTACGGGACGGTACGGTAAAAACGAGCAGGCCAATGCGCTGGGTTACCGCATCAGTGAACAGCTGGCGGCGTTCGTTGAAAACACGCCGGTGAAACACGGCTGGCAGCACCGCGCGATGCTGCACGCGCAGTCAGGGATCAGTTCTGATTCAGGCACCACGCCGGGGGCGCGTCTGCCGTACGGTGACGAGCCAGATCCCATCAGCCACCTGCTGGCCATAGCCCCGCATCATAAACACTATCATTCGGGGATCAGCGATATTCTCACCCTGGATGAGACGGTTAAACGCAATCCTCAGGCGGTGGTGCAGCTGTGCCTGGGAGCGTTCAACGCCGGTATGCGTGAGTTCACCGCGAATGTGGCCGGAAACGACCTGGTGCGCGTCACCGGGTATATGGTGCGGCTCTCCGACCTGGAGAAATATCGGGAGGCCGGCTCGCGCACCAACACCACCTGGCTCGGCGAGGAGGCCGCGCGCAATACCCGTATTCTGGAACGTCAGCCACGCGTGATAAGCCATGAACAGCAGATGCGCTTTAGTTAGTCAGGTTATTCCCTTCTCCTGCGTGGACGGGCCGGGCAGCCGCCTGGCGCTGTTCCTCCAGGGCTGTAACCTGCGCTGCAAAACCTGCCACAACCCGTGGACCATCGGGCGCTGCAACGACTGCGGCGACTGTGTTCCCCACTGTCCTCATGATGCGCTGACGATTCAGGCCGGGCGCGTCTGGTGGCAGGAGAGTCACTGTCAGCAGTGCGACACCTGCCTGCACCTGTGTCAGCAGCAGGCGACGCCGATGGCGCAGCGATACAGCGTCGAGGAGATCCTCTCACGGATCCGCACGTCCGCGCCGTTTATTGAGGGCGTGACCGTCAGCGGGGGTGAGGCCACGACGCAGCTGCCGTTTGTGGTTGCGCTGTTCACCGCGATCAAAGCCGATCCGTCCCTGCGCCATCTGACGTGCCTGGTGGACAGCAACGGCCTGTTAAGCGAAACCGGCTGGCAAAAGCTGTTACCGGTGTTTGACGGCGCGATGGTGGATCTGAAAGCCTGGGGCAATGAACATCACCGTTTTCTGACCGGGCGCGAAAACACGCTGATCAAGCAGAGCATCCGCTGGCTGGCCGATCGTCATCGCCTGACGGAGCTGCGCCTGCTGGTGATCCCCGATCGGTGTGATTATCTGCAACATCTGTCATCGCTGACCGCTTTTATCCACGCGTTGGGGAACGTTCCGGTGCGGATCAACGCGTTTCATGCCCATGGGGTTTACGGGGAGGCGGCGCGATGGCGGAGCGCCGCGCCGGAGGACATCGAGCCGCTGGCGCAGGCCCTGGAACGGCAGCAGATCACGGTGATCCGCCCGGCCCTTTATCTATAGCGTGATGCCGAAGACCGCGCGGGTATTTTCCAGCAGCGCGCTGGCAATCACATCTTCAGGCTCCTGACGCAGCTCGCACAGCACATCAAAAACGCGCGCCGCCTGCTCCGGACGGTTGGGCTGGCCCTGAAAACCATTCAGCGGCATGTCAGGGGCATCCGTTTCCAGCAGGAGCGAAGACAGGGGGAGCTGCGCCATCACATCCCGGGTTTTGCTGGCTCGCGGATAGGTGATGGTGCCGCCGACGCCAATTTTATAGCCCAGCTCGATAAAACGCTGCGCCTGCTGAAGGCTTCCAGCGAAACCATGGACCACGCCCCTGCGCGGCACGTCGATGCGCTTCAGGTGCATCGCCAGTTTGTCATGGGTACGCCTGGAGTGGAGGATCACCGGCAGATCGTGGCGCTTTGCCAGCCGGAGCTGCGCATCCAGGATCGTCTGCTGGCGCTCAAACTGCGGATCTTCACGATAGAGATCGAGGCCGATCTCACCGATGGCAACCAGCTTCGTATCCGCGTTTTGCAGCGTGGCATCCAGCCTGTCGAGATGGTCATCAAGATGGTGCTCAATCACGATCGGATGCAGACCCAGCGCGGCATACAGCGCATCGTGACCCCGGGCAAGCGCCAGGACTTTCTCGAATCTCGCCGCTTCAATAGCGGGCACAATAATGGCTCTCACACCGGCCTCAGCCGCACGCGCAATACTTGATGTTTCCTCCCCGCTAAACGGCGGGAAATCAAAGTGGCAATGGGTATCGATAAAAGAGTGCGTCACGCCAGGTCCTCGTTATCGAGTATGCCGTCGTTGGCCTGCGGCGCGTCCACCAGCGGCATCGCCACCGCGTCATTGGCCACACTAGCGGGTGGCAATATTATGCTTTTATGCCGATGAAGAGGCGGTTGCTCGGCCAGCATTTTCCCGACGGTCGCCAGGAAGTATCGCCCGCATAGCCGCCCCGTTTTGTAATCCATACGCAACGCAGGCAGCCGACTGCCCAGCGCCATGCTCAGCAGCGGCTTCGGCGGATAAATTTCAAAGATGCGCAGCTTGCCCGGTGGTTTTTCAATAAAACGCTGCATCGCGCCGTAGGTGGTTTCATGCTGCTTCGCGATATTCACCAGCGGTTGCAGGCTGCTGTCGCCCAGCCAGCGTTCCATCCGCTTAAACCACTGTGGGGTGTAATACATCTGCGAAGGCACCGTGCGGATCACCACAATGGTTTTCGCCCCGCGCCGCGCGGCCTCCTGTACCGGCACCGCGTCGCTGATACCGCCGTCAAGATAGTTTATCCCCTCCAGCAGCGCGCCGGTACGGTAGAAACCCGGGATCGCGCTGGAAGCGCGAATGATATCCAGCCAGTTCTCTTTCTGCGGCGAAAAGTAACCCGGTGAATAGTCATCGCCACGGCTGGCGCACATCCAGAACGCTTTGCCGGTATCGAACAGTCGTGACGCGGTATCCATGGCCAGCGGCATCTGGCTGGAGGTGGCATCCAGTAACCAGTCGAGATCGATCAGGTTCCCGCCGCGCACGAAGCGTACCGGATTGAAGAATTCTTTGGAGGTGGTGTAGCGCATAATCACTTTGCGCGCATAGCCGGGCTGGTTGCAGACATAGGCGGAGAGGTTCTGCGCCCCGGCAGAGGTACCGAAATAGAGATCGAACGGGTTGAATTGCGCGCGCATAAATTCGTCGAGTACGCCGGCGGTGAAAATACCGCGCTGCCCACCCCCTTCACAGACCAGCGCAAGCTGGCCTGCATGAAACGGTTTTAACGTCAGCGGCGCAATATTGCCGAGCGTCACGGGAATTCGTTGCCCCACCTCTGCCTTCCTGTTTTCATTATTTTGATGAGACACAGTAACGCACATTCCCGATGGTTCTCAAACGAGAAAAAGCCAGTCACGAGGACTGGCTTGAGTTTGTTTAATAACTATTGCGTTTGCTACGGGCGACGTCGACCCGTAAACAGGCTGACCAGGAACAGAATAATACCGACGACGAAAACAATTTTCGCTGCCCATGCCGCGGTACCCGCCAGTCCACCAAAGCCCAATGCGGCGGCAATTAACGCGATAACCAGAAATATAATGCCCCAACGAAACATAAGCCTCTCCTTTACCATAGTTAATGTCGGCCGCTAAACGTGAGCGCTCAGGTCACTCACCGGCTTTTCCAGAGTCGTTTTTATTTCGCCCGCGGTTTTCAGCCAGACGGGCGAGTGGTACTGCTTTACTTCGTTTTCAGATCGTTTTTGACGCTTTTCACACCATCAATAGCTTTCGCAATTGACTCGGCACGATCGCTTTGTGCCTGATTCTCAACCGTACCGGACAGCTGGACCACACCATCAGTGGTTTCAACTTTCACCATACGGGATGGCACGATGTCGTCAGCTAACAGTTTAGCTTTGATTTCGCTGGTAGTTGCTGCATCTCCGGCATAGCCCTTCACCGACGATTCTTTGCTGTCACGTACGTGCAGTTTGTCGCTTACAGAGCTTACGCCCTCAACGCCTTTCGCTACTTTAACGGCCTCTTCAGCCTGAGTCTGGCTTTCAACGAAACCGCTCAGAGTGACAACCTTGTTGTCGGTTTTAACAGAAATATCGGTGCTCTTAATGGATTCATGATCCACCAGTGCGGCTTTCACTTTTGCTGTGATAGAGCTGTCATCCATGAAATTACCGACTTTATTCATAGAGCTATCGATTTTTTCCCCTGCGGTATTAGCGGTATTTTGCGCTTTATCCATGGTGCTGGATTCCGCCAGAGCAGAACCGCTTACCAGGACACTACCCAACGTTACAGCCAGCAGAGTTTTAGAAATCTTCAGTCTTGTCATATTCATCGATTTATTCCTGTGTTTTGCCCGTTGTTTGGGCGACATACTTCCCTAAATCTTGGTTTTATATATTGCGAATTAACACACGGGCGAAATGGAGAACCAATGGACATGCATTGAACAGTTAATTCATCCACGCCCGGTGCTAAACACTGAGTTAAATATAGATCACAATCAGAGGGGTGCATTCAGAATTGGGGAAAAAACGAACGAATAGCGAAAAATTACGTTGAATTAAGAACATTCCGCAAGGGTTTAATAACACTGGAATTAAAGAAGAGCACGGCGGCTGCCGTGCTCTGTGAGGGAATTAATGCTCGCGCGTTTTGCGGAACTGAACGTCGGGATAACGTTCCTGCGTCAGGTTCAGGTTAACCATAGTCGGGGCGATATAGGTCAGATTATCGCCACCGTCCAGCGCCAGCTGAACTTCGTTCTTACGCTTAAACTCTTCGAATTTCTTCACGTCTGAACATTCAACCCAGCGCGCGGTCGCCACGTTCACCGATTCGTAAATCGCTTCCACGTTGTACTCGCTCTTAAGACGGGCAACTACCACGTCAAACTGGAGCACACCCACCGCGCCCACGATCAGATCGTTGTTGGCGATAGGGCGGAACACCTGTACAGCCCCCTCTTCCGAAAGCTGGACCAGGCCTTTCAGCAGCTGCTTCTGCTTAAGCGGATCGCGCAGGCGAATGCGGCGGAACAGTTCCGGCGCGAAGTTCGGGATACCGGTGAACTTCATCATCTCGCCCTGCGTGAAGGTATCGCCGATCTGAATGGTACCGTGGTTGTGTAAACCAATGATGTCACCCGGATAGGCTTCTTCCACGTGCGAACGGTCGCCCGCCATGAAGGTCAGCGCGTCGGAAATCACTACGTCTTTACCAATACGCACCTGACGCAGCTTCATGCCCTTTTCGTACTTACCGGAAACCACGCGCATAAAGGCGACGCGGTCGCGGTGTTTCGGGTCCATGTTGGCCTGAATTTTAAAGACGAAGCCGGAGAACTTCTCTTCCTTCGCTTCTACTTCGCGGGTGTCGGTTTTACGCGGCATCGGCTGCGGGGCCCACTCAACCAGACCGTCGAGCATATGGTCAACGCCGAAGTTGCCGAGTGCAGTACCGAAGAAGACCGGGGTAATGTCACCGCTCAGGAACAGCTCTCTGTCGAACTCGTGAGAGGCGCCTTTGACCAGCTCAAGCTCATCGCGTAGTTGCGCGGCCAGCTCTTCACCGACAGCGGCGTCCAGCTCCGGGTTGTCCAGCCCTTTCACGATGCGGACTTCCTGAATAGTGTGGCCCTTACCGGTCTGATACAGGTAGGTTTCGTCTTTATAGAGGTGGTAAACCCCTTTGAACAGCTTGCCGCAGCCAATCGGCCAGGTGATTGGCGCGCAGGCGATTTTCAGCTCGTTTTCCACTTCATCCATCAGCTCCATCGGATCACGGATGTCACGGTCGAGTTTGTTCATAAAGGTAAGGATCGGCGTATCGCGCAGACGAGTGACTTCCATCAGCTTGCGGGTACGATCTTCAACACCTTTCGCGGCGTCGATCACCATCAGGCAGCAGTCCACCGCCGTCAGGGTACGGTAGGTATCTTCGGAGAAGTCTTCGTGCCCCGGGGTGTCCAGCAGGTTCACCAGGCAGTCATGATACGGGAACTGCATCACGGAGGTGGTAATCGAAATACCACGCTGCTTTTCCATCTCCATCCAGTCGGATTTAGCATGCTGGCTGGAGCCACGGCCTTTAACGGTACCCGCGGTCTGGATCGCCTGTCCGAACAGCAACACCTTCTCGGTGATGGTCGTTTTACCGGCATCCGGGTGCGAGATAATGGCAAAAGTGCGGCGTTTGGCCACCTCTTGCAGATAAGGAGACAACGTCATAATCAATTCTTCTTAGGTAAGCGCGGCAGCAGGCCGCGCATCATGGAATACGAAAAATGCGGCTATTTTACCCATCAACAGGGGGCAGGCAATCATTGTTTACACAGGAGCTGCTCCAGTTCGTTCAATGACGTAACGGTCCAGGTCGGCTCGATGCCTTCCGGCAGCGTGCGGCCATGCGCATTCAGCCAGACGGTCGACAGGCCCGATCTCATACCTCCCAGAATATCAGATTCTGCCGTATCCCCCACCATCAGCACGCGATCGCGGTCAGGATTGCCCGCTTGCGCCAGCGCATAATCGAAAATACGCGGATCCGGCTTCGGCACGCCTACCTCTTCGGAGATCACCAGCGCGTCGAAATGATCGCGCAAGCCAGTGCGTTCAAGGCGGATCTGCTGAAGCGCGGTAAAGCCGTTGGTGATGATCCCAAGCTTCACCTTCCCTTTCAGCGAATCCAGCAGAGAAACGGCGCCGGGCAGCGGCGCGCAGATATCCGCCATCGCATTCAGGAAGGCCTCGTTCAGCACCCCAGGACTGATGTTTAACCGTTCAGCCCAGACGTCAAAACGCTGATGCTGAAGCTGTAACGCGGTGATGGCTCCGTTCTGGTAATCCACCCACAGCGGCTTGTTCACCGCCTGATAGTCCTGAAAATCTTCCGCGGTGAACGTCACGCTATAGTCGAGAAACATCCGCTGTAGGCCGCCGAACGAGTCAAACGTAAACAGCGTTTCGTCGGCATCAAAGAAAATCCAGTCCCATTTCATCGTTACAACCTTATTTTCGTTATCCAATCGGCAGAGCCATGATAATGGCGTCTTCACGTCCCTCTGCGGTGGGGTAGTAGTTACGGCGGATAGTCGCCTCGTTGAAGCCTAAGCTTTCATAGAGCGCGATGGCGGCGACATTGGACGCGCGCACCTCCAGCCACAGGGTGAAAACGTCACGGGTTTCCAGCTCACGAATGAGGTGCTCAAGCAGATCCCTGCCCAGCCCGCGGCGCTGGTAAGCGGGATCGACCGCGATATTAAACAGCGTCGCCTCGTCCAGAACGACCTGCGTGATGGCGAACGCGGCCATCGCACCGTCAACGTCCAGGCGGAGATTTAAATAGCGTTCGCCCTGATTGCTGGCAAACGTCTTTTCGCTCCACGGAAAGGCATGGGCGCGTGTTTCAATCGCGAACGCGGTGGCCAGGTCAGCCGTCGTGAGGGAAGAAATCGTGTTCATATTCGCAAATTTGTTGCCATAGCGCGCTACGCGCTTTTGGGTTGGCTTTCAGTTCGTCCAGCGCTGGCGAGCTGATCTGGCTTCCTTCAAGAGGTAGCTCATCCACCGCCCCGATTCGCCAGCTGTTACAGCGGCTGTCAGGGGGAAGCATCGCGACGCTTTCGGGCGCCAGCTGTAATACCTGATCGTTTGTCACCTTCAGGGTGCGAAGGACATCCTCAATCAGGGGTTCGTTCAGGGCAGGCGGCGCTTCTGCCACCATCACCAGGCGGACATGCGCAGGGATGGAGATGGCTATTTCGCCCCGCAACGCCGTCGGGCGACGCAAAGCCCACTGGGTGATGCCCAGCTGCTGCAACTGCCAGTCTCGTCGGGATGTCATAGCGAAAACTCCTGTCTCTCAGGCGCGCAAATATAGCAAATGTGTCGAAACTGCGCCATCTACCTACTATAATCCCCGCCTGAGTTTATTGAGGAACAATTCATGTCTGCATTTACCCCGGCAAGTGAAGTCTTGCTGCGTCACAGTGATGATTTCGAAGAAAGCCGTATTCTGTTTGCCGGAGATATGCAGGATGACCTGCCCGCACGTTTCGACTGTGCTGAAAGCCGTGCCCACACCCAATACTACCACCACTGGCAGGTGCTGAGCCGCCAGATGGGCGAACGCGCACGCTTTAGCCTGGTGGCGGAGCAGAGCGATATTGCTGACTGCGATACGCTCATTTACTACTGGCCGAAGAACAAACCGGAAGCCCAGTTCCAGCTGATGAACCTGCTTTCTCTGCTGCCGGTCGGCTGCGATATTTTTGTCGTCGGTGAGAACCGCAGCGGGGTGCGAAGCGCAGAGCAGATGCTCGAAGGCTACGCGCCGTTGACGAAAATCGACAGCGCCCGACGCTGCGGCCTGTATCATGGCCGTCTGGAAAAACAGACCACTTTTGATGCCAACACCTTCTGGGACGAGTACCAGCTTGACGGCCTGACCATTAAAACCCTGCCGGGTGTGTTTAGCCGTGACGCGCTTGATACGGGCAGCAAGCTGCTGCTGTCCACCCTGACGCCGCACACCAAGGGCAAGGTGCTGGATGTCGGCTGTGGCGCGGGCGTGCTGTCAACGGTTCTCGCCAGCCACTCACCAAAAGTGCGTTTAACCCTGTGTGACGTGAGCGCCCCGGCGGTAGAAGCCAGCCGCGCCACGCTTGCTGCGAACGGCATTGAAGGCGAAGTGATTGCCAGTAACGTCTTCTCCGACGTGACCGGTCGCTTTGACATGATCATCTCTAACCCGCCGTTCCACGACGGGATGGAGACCAGCCTTGAAGCGGCGCAAACGCTGATCCGTGGCGCAACCCGTCACCTTAACAGCGGCGGTGAGCTACGTATTGTGGCGAATGCCTTCCTGGCGTATCCGAAAGTGCTGGATGAAACCTTCGGCTTCCACGAAGTAATCGCCCAGACAGGCCGCTTTAAGGTGTATCGCACCGTGATGACGCGCCAGGCGAAAAAGTAATTCCCCTGCCCGGCGATGGCTGACGCTGCCATCGCCCATTTTTGCAGCAATCAAAACAACGTGCGCAATTTTCTGTTGACGTAAAGCTGAAAACATCTAGAATGCGCCTCCGTGGTTACGATACTTTTACAGTGTCGATGGTATGCGAAGGTGGCGGAATTGGTAGACGCGCTAGCTTCAGGTGTTAGTGTCCTTACGGACGTGGGGGTTCAAGTCCCCCCCCTCGCACCATAAATCACGTTGATATTGCTCGCACTGGGCGAAGGTGGCGGAATTGGTAGACGCGCTAGCTTCAGGTGTTAGTGTCCTTAGGATGTGGGGGTTCGAGTCCCCCCCCTCGCACCAACGAGGCGATATCAAACCAGTAAGATGACTGTGCGAAGGTGGCGGAATTGGTAGACGCGCTAGCTTCAGGTGTTAGTGTCCTTACGGACGTGGGGGTTCAAGTCCCCCCCCTCGCACCAATTATCTTACATCCCTTCAGCAGTACCTCTTTTTTTTCCCTTTTATTTCAAACTCATCAGAATCACCAGCAGTCCACTGATTAGCGCAACGCATGATGGCAACAGCACGTAATGCCGTAACTGTTTGTGCCAGATCATCGCGGATGTCACCAGCAAGCCCGAAACAATCATTGCTTTCCAGACATCAATGGGAAGATCGGCAAACATCAGCCCACCGATAATGGAACCAGGCAGCAATATTCCCCACCCACTTCCCAGCGCTTTGCTCAACATGGTTTCACCTCTCGCACTGATAATGATAACCAGTATCATATGATAGTAATTATCACTTGTCAGCATGCGACGTAAGAAATTGCGCCAGCAATTGCTTTCCCATAATGACAGAGAATGTGTAAGGTGATAAATTGCCCACCTGTTAACTTCCGATAACGTTTTTCTGATAATAAAAATTCAATTTTGTAGCGACCAATAATACATAACAACACCTTGCTCATTGTTTTAATTGAGTTTTAATAAAAACGCACGCATATGACATCACAATCCTGGCTGTCCTTAGTCAACAAGAAATATCAGCTTTCTTTACGTTTATTTTTATTTCTGAACGCTGCATCAGCATTGTTCTCGGTAACAAACCCTCTCTATTCCGTTCGTGTGTTATCAGTCCCCCTGTTTGCCGTATTGACTGCCAGCACTGGCTTACTTATCTGGCACTGGAAAAATAGCACGCGAAAAATAAATATCCCTGCTGTTTCAGCTATTTTTGGGTTTTTATGGGCATGGCAGATCGTCTCAAAATTTCTGTTAATAACGCACGATCACGCAACCTATTTAATGATGGCGCTATTAACAGTGCTTTTTATAGGGTCTCTGGCTTTCGCCAGTAATATTAAAGCCTTTACGTTACATTCATTTCCCGCTTTTATATCCTGCCTGTGGCTTAGCCCGTCCGAAAACTGGCTGAGAATGGCCTATTTTTTCGCGCTGCCGGTGGTCGCCATTGGTATCCATCATGTTCTTCAGCGGCGTAATGACCGTTTCGCCCAGGAGCTGCTTTCCGAACTGCTGGAAGAGCGTGAAACCCTGACCGATCTCAGCATGATGGACCCGCTCACCGGCCTATATAACCGTCGCGGGCTGCAAAGCCGGCTTGAGAACCTCCCCAGGCCTGACGCTGGCGAGCACTTTGTGCTGCTGATGGATATCGACCATTTCAAAGCCTACAACGATCATTACGGCCATATGATGGGCGATCAGGCCTTGATCAGGGTCTCGGCTGCGATCCGCGACGCCGTGCGCTCACGCGATGTTGTCGCCCGGTTTGGCGGGGAAGAATTTATGGTGCTGTTAAGTAACATCCCACTGGAGCAAGCGCGCCAGACAGCTGAACGCATACGTCAGAAGGTTTACGATCTCAAAATCCCCCACATGTTTAACGAAAGCGTCGCCACTAACGTGACCATCAGCATTGGCATAGCTATGTTCGAAGGTGAAGACGTTGATGGCGCACTGGCGAAAGCCGATAAAGCCCTCTATGAAGCCAAGCATATGGGACGCAACAGCATTCTGCTGAGCGACGAGCTTCATATCGCCTGAAACCGCCTTCACAGCGCCAGGATAAAACGCTTGCGCTCGGTTTTATCTATAGTTAGGATTGGCAATCATTATCATTTAGATTTGTAATCCACACTATGGCGACTCGTACCGCACACATCGTTGAGCCACTGCTCTGGCGAGCTCCACTCTCCGCCGGAGAAACGACGCTTGCGGATGCCATTCGGGAAAAAATCGCCGTAACACGCGCCCATCTGCTGGATTTCATCAAACTGGATGAAGCACCGCCGCATCATGCTCTGACGCTGACTCAGTGGCAACGACCTGCCGAGCTGCGGTCACTGCTGGCAACCTATTCCGACCATATTTATCGTAACCAACCGACGCTGGCGCGGGAAAATAAACCGCTGCTTTCCCTCTGGGCACAATGGTATATCGGGCTGATGGTGCCGCCTGTCATGCTGGCCCTGTTGACCCAGGAAACGATGCTCGATCTCTCGTCGGAACATTTCCACGTCGAATTCCATGAGACCGGACGCGCCGCCTGTTTCTGGATTGATGTACACGAAGATCCGAGCGCGAGTCACCTGTCAGTGCAGGCGCGTATGGAACGGTTGATTACAAGAGCGCTGGTTCCGGTCATTGATGCGCTGGAAGCGACGGGGGAGATCAACGGCAAACTGATCTGGAGTAATACCGGGTATCTTATCCACTGGTATTTAACGGAGATGAAGCCGCTGCTCGGCGACGAGAAAGTGGATGCGCTGCGTCAGAGCTGTTTCTTTGCCAGACAGCTGTTGGATGGGCGGGATAACCCTCTTTACCGCACCGTGGTTCCGCGTGAGGGACTTCTGGTGCGTCGTACCTGCTGTCAGCGCTACCGTCTGCCGGATGTCCAGCAGTGCGGCGATTGCACGCTTAAGTAGTCTGGCCCTGCCTGAAACCCGCAGAGAGAGGGAACAAACACTAAAAACGGCAACCTGCGTTGCCGTTTTGCTTTTACCTAAGCGACCTGCTGATTTTCCTCTTCCCCATTACGCTGTGCTTCTTCCGCTTCCTGCTGAAGCAACTGTTTCTCGTACACCTTGAAGAACGGGAAATAGATAATGGCGGAAACGCAGGCCAAAACCAGCACCAGAATGGCTGCACGGAAATCCCAGCCCAGCGCCCAGGCGGCACCAACCGGAGCCGGTGCCGTCCACGGCACAACGGAAATCACGCGGCCAATCAGATCAAACTTCATCGCTGCCCATGCCAGCACGGCATTGACCATCGGCGCCAGCAGGAAAGGAATAAAGAACACCGGGTTCATCACAATCGGCGTACCAAAAATCACCGGTTCATTGATATTGAAAATGCTTGGCACCACGCTCAGACGTCCAATGGAGCGCAGGTGCGCGGAGCGGCTACGCAGGTAACAGAACACCAGCCCCATCGTCGCTCCTGACCCACCGATCACAATAAAGAACGTCCAGAAGGCTTCCATAAAGATGTGTGGTAAAGGCAGGCTCGCCGCCAGCGCGGTCTGGTTCGCCCCCAGGTTCGTCAGCCAGAACATTTGCAGCATACCCGAGACAATCGCTGCACCGTGGATCCCGGCAAACCACAGCAGGTGGCCAATCAGCACCGCCAGCAGGATCGCTGGCAGCGAGTCCGCCGCAGAGACCAGCGGTTTGAATATCGACATGATGGCCTGCGGGATCAGCATACCGAACTGCGACTGGATCAACAGACTCAGCGGATAGAGCGTCAGCACCACCACCAGCACCGGGATCAGCAGGTCAAATGAGTTTTTGATCATCGGCGGAACCTGGTCTGGCAGGCGGATCCCGATATTGTGTGCTTTCAGGAAACGCATCATCTCAACGCAGTAAATCGCCACCAGGATCGCGGTGAAAATCCCGGTGCCTCCAAGGCTATCAACCGGTAAGGCGCCTTTGGTTTTAGGGGCGGCGACCAGCAGGAACGCCATCAGCGACAGCATCGCGCACATGAACGGATCCAACTGATGGGTTTTAACGTAATGTTTGCCCAGGTTGTAGGCGATAGCCGCACAGATATAGAGGGACATCACCCCCATCGTCATATCAAACGGCGTCAGAATTTGACCTTCAAACTGCTTCGCCATATCCAGCCAGGCGCGAGCAAAGCCCCAGGTGGTATCTGGCGAAAAAGGTGGGTAAGCGAACACTAATAAAAACGACCCGACAATCATAAACGGCATTGCCGAGATGAACCCGTCACGAATCGCCATAACGTGACGCTGGGAAGAGATGCGCCCGGCAATAGGGCTGACATAATTTTCAACGAAGCGGAAAATCAGATTAAATGCAGCATGGTTGGCAGACATAGCAGATCTCCTGTCAGACGTTCGTTTCGGACGTTCTCACGTCACACGTTGTTCCATACATCAGCGTCACAACCTTGCCGGATCGTGTACCTGCGGTACTGCTCAAACGGAATGGTTTCATAATTAGCTCTTATTATTAGATACAGGGGAAGTTACACACTCAGTATTAATCTCTGCATCACGCTCTGCAACCGGTTACTGTAACCGGTTTCTGTGAATGTGAAGGCGATCCAGAAATCGCCCCTGACGGATATTTGTTACTTAAGGGATATTTACAGCAACTAAATTCTTATGACAGATTACGGAAGATATTTGTCAGGAGGAATCAATGAGTTTGCAGTCTGTACAGCAGTTTTTCGCCGAACACGCTCCGGATATAGAAATCATCGAGCTTAACCAAAGCACAGCGACTGTTGCCCTTGCTGCTGCCGCGCACAACGTTGAACCCGGCCAAATTGCCAAAACGCTGTCACTGAAAATTAAAAATGATGTGATTCTGGTGGTGGCAAAAGGCGATGCGCGTCTGGATAACAAAAAGCTCAAAGAGACATTCGGCGCAAAAGCCCGCATGCTCAGCTGCGATGAGGTAGTAACCCTGACGGGTCATCCTGTTGGCGGCGTCTGCCCTTTTGGACTGGAAAATCCGCTCTCTGTTTACTGTGACATCACTTTAAAACAGTACGCCGAAGTGTTACCCGCAGCGGGCGCCATCCACAGTGCGGTGCGTATATCGCCCGACAGAATGGCGGAACTGACCGCAGCAAAATGGGTTGATGTCTGTATTTGAACGTTGCGCCAGAAAAATTCTGGCGCATCACTTAACACTACGAGAAAGAAGGAACGGTGAGAGCGGAACGGCGAATTTCCCTGACCGGGAGATGCGCCAGGATATCTGCCGCATCCAGTAATCCCACATCAGAATTGACGCCCAGCTTTACCATTGCGTTAAACTTATGCGCCCGGATGGTTTTGATATTGCGTTCAAGCTGTGCCGCAATTTCAGGGATCGAAAAACCCGATGACATATATCGCAGAATCGCCCTTTCAGTTGGGCTTAGCATACGATGCTGGCTCACACACCAGTGATTGTACACGTTGTCGTTCACGTGATGCGTTTCGCTGAGTAATGTCTCCAGCCCCTCCATTAACTGCTTCAGCGGAACCGATTTACTGATAATTCCATGTAAGCGAGAAGGCGAAAGATGGCTGACCAGTCTCGCCTCCATTTCATCAGAGGCCAGCACGATACGCTTGACGTCGCTGTGGGTGAAGGTGAGATCCCGCAAACAGGCCAGACAGTTTCGCCGCTCCTCACGCTCATCGGACAATGAATAAATTACGGCAAAGAATGAGATTTCCGAGAGCGCCGCTTTGAAGTTGTCAAATCTGGCAAACAGGTGCACCTGGTAATGGCTCAGGGCGGGCATCGCAAAAAGATGCTTCAGCCCCATAGCGCTCATTGAGCAGCTTTCGATGACGGCGATATGTTTTGTTGCAGTGGTCTTTTCCATTCCTCAAACTCTCCATAAGCCGACATTAAACTGAGTTCTCGCATTCCCTGGGTACTGCTTATCCACGCGTACATATCGGCATTACTGCGAAGTGATAAGCGACGCATTGCACTGTTTTTCTGTGCACTGATCGTTTTATTACTTTTATTAAGTAGCGTGGCTATTTGGTTGATTCCCCAACCTTTACCTAACAAACGCAACACCTTGCGTTCAGAGTGGGTAAGCGCAATCATTTGCTCACTCTCCTCTTCAATATCAGGATTTTCCGGTATCAATAACGTCTGGCTTATTCGCTCGGCACGTTCACTCCCCGCGCGAATAGCGTTAATTACGCCTTCAATGGGTTCCATATCCGAAAGCAGCGTGCTTTCCGGACGCATAAGAAGCTCTACTGCAAGTGGATAAAGGGGGCGCGAAACGAGGAATATCCAGTGAATATCCCGGTACTGATTCATTAACCCATAATATTGCTCAAGCGTGCCGCGTGGATTACGATACTCACCCGAAATATCGGCAATAACGACCCCAGCGCGACGCAATTGTAATAACGTCAACTCCTGCATCGAACGGCAGTACGTTATCTCAAAATCGGGAAAATGACGCGACATGACGCCACCTAACCCATTTTGCATAACCGGTACTCTGCTGATCACCACTCCGTGTTTACCATTCAATGGCAACATAGACCCTCCCTGTCATGAATTCTTTATTTAAGAACGAACTAACCCTGCAAGGTTAAACACGTTTGCATTCCGAAGTACAAACGGGTTAATACTCGCAAAATAGAACAAATATCACATGGGTTAAGAAACGCCCAATACAGGCCTAATATCGCATAAAGACCATTTAAATTTAATTCAAATTGCGTGAAAAGATCGAAAATATGAAATTAGAAATACTTAATATATTGTTTTTATAAATCCTAATTTCACATTCATTAAATAAATAACAATGCTGTCTTTCCTCCGCCCCCATCGCGCCACTGATCGCACAAATGTTGATCTGGCCCAGCGCAAAGGGCCCTGCACTTTGTGTTAAAAGTAAGCAATCTCTCTTCTCTTCAGGGCGTTTCATGCAGGCAGATCGGTCTACGCAACGTGCCACCACGCGGCTATGTATTCAGTGCGGGCTTTTTCTCTTACAGCACGGCGCAGAAAGCGCCCTCGTCGAAGAGCTCTCCACACGCCTTGGGCTGGCGCTGGGGATGGACAGCGTTGAGAGTTCCATCTCGTCAAATGCCATTGTGCTGACCACCATTAAAGACGGACAGTGCCTGACCTCCACCCGTAAAAATCATGACCGCGGCATTAACATGCACGTCGTGACGGAAGTGCAGCACATCGTGATCCTTGCTGAACACAAGCTGCTCGATCTCCGGGAGATAGAAAAACGTTTCAATCAAATCAAACCCCTCCGGTATCCGCGCTGGCTGGTTGTGCTGATGGTGGGACTGTCCTGCGCCTGCTTCTGCAAGCTCAACGCGGGCGGCTGGGACGGCGCTGTCGTGACCTTCTTTGCCAGCAGCATCGCAATGTATGTCCGCCAGCTGTTGACGCACAGACAGCTACATCCGCAAATTAACTTCTGCATCACGGCATTTGTGGCGACAACCGTATCCGGCCTGCTTTTGCGCCAGCCCTACTTCGCCAGCACGCCTACTGTTGCGATGGCCGCCAGCGTATTGCTGCTGGTGCCAGGTTTTCCCTTAATTAATGCCGTCGCTGATATGTTCAAAGGCCATATCAACACCGGTCTGGCGCGCTGGGCGATAGCCAGCCTGCTGACGCTGGCGACCTGTATCGGGGTGGTAATGGCCATGACACTCTGGGGGTTACGCGGATGGGCGTGATGGATTTTATGCTCGCACTGGCACAGGACATGCTCTTGTCTGCCCTTCCCGCCGTTGGTTTTGCGATGGTGTTTAACGTCCCACAGCGTGCATTACCCTGGTGTGCGCTGCTGGGTGCCATTGGCCACGGCTCTCGTATGATCATGATGACAGCGGGCTTTAATATTGAATGGTCGACGTTTATCGCCTCCATGCTGGTTGGCAGCATCGGTATTCAGTGGTCCCGCTGGTATCTGGCGCACCCGAAGGTATTCACCGTGGCGGCAGTGATTCCTATGTTCCCGGGCATTTCAGCCTATACGGCGATGATCTCCGCCGTCAAAATCAGCCATTTTGGCTACAGCGAACCCCAGATGATCCTGCTCCTGAGCAACTTCCTTAAAGCCTCGTCGATCGTGGGTGCGCTCTCCATCGGCCTGTCGATCCCCGGCTTATGGCTTTACCGCAAACGTCCACGCGTATAATAAAATCGCTTGCAATTGTATCGCGCACTATCTATATTCATTTCATGGACGCAAAAACGAACGACACCACCAACGCGCTTCTGCTGGATAACCAGCTCTGTTTTGCCCTCTATTCGGCAAATCTGGCGCTTAACAAGCTGTACCGGCAACTGCTGGCACCGCTTAACCTGACCTACCCGCAATACCTGGTGATGCTGGTGCTCTGGGAACAGGATGATATTACGGTGTCAGACATTGGCGAGCGGCTGTTCCTGGATTCCGCCACGCTGACTCCCCTGCTGAAACGCCTGGAAAGCGCAGGATTGATCCTCCGCCAGCGTTCCCGTCAGGATGAGCGTCAGGTCGCCGTCACCCTGAGCGACGCGGGTCGGGCGCTGCAACAGCAGGCCGTGACGATCCCCCACGCCGTGGGCTGTGCAGCGCAGTGTGATACCGACACCATGCTGGAACTCAAGCAACAGCTCGAAAGTTTGCGCCAACAGCTGCATCGCGCGTAAGGCTGTACTTTACGCGTCTAATTTTAACTTAAAACATCGCGCGCTATTTAATAGCGCATATAAACGTAAGATGAGGAACCTGCCATGTCTTTAGAAAAAGTTGTCTACACTGCCAAAGCCAAAGCAACCGGAGGCCGTGATGGCCGCGCCACGTCTTCCGATGGCGTTCTGGATGTCAAACTGGGTGTGCCAAAAGAGATGGGCGGCATGGGGGGTGAAGTAACCAACCCTGAACAGCTGTTCGCTGCGGGCTACTCCGCCTGCTTCCTGGGCGCAATGAAGTTCGTTGCGGCACGCGATAAATTCGCTCTGCCAAAAGACGCCTTTATTGAAGGCGAAGTAGGGATCGGCCCGCTGCCAACCGGTTTTGGTATCGAAGCGAAGCTGAACATCCACGTTGAAGGGATGGACGCAGCGGAAGCCAAAAAACTGGTGGATGCGGCGCACATCGTCTGTCCGTACTCTAACGCGACGCGCGGCAATATCGACGTGACGCTGAACATCATCGCGTAACCAGCCCCTGTGATTTTAGCCCCGGTAAGCGTAACGCCACCGGGGAAATCCTCTCCTTTCCTCCCCTCTCTCTGTGCTACCATAACCCTCAATCACGCCCGTAGTAATCAGTTGAGAAAGTGTTATGTCCTCCAGAATTCTGACCACCAGCATTGCTGGCATTGATGCCTTTATGCGCGATCCTCGCGGTGTGTTGACGCACGCCGAAGGCGGCACGCTCGCGGTATTTGCCGACAACGCCCCGGCGTTTTATGCGGTCACGCCGGAGCGTCTGGCGCAACTTCTGGAAATTGAAGAGAAGCTGTCGCGCCCGGCGAGCGATGTCATGCTGGATAATCAGTTTTTTGACGAACCCGCCAGCGCCCCGGTGGCCGTTCCAATGGGGAAATTTCCCATGTACGCCGGTTGGCAGCCGGACGCCGATTTTCAGCGGCAGGCGGCCTTATGGGGAATAGCCCTCTCGCAGCCCGCAACACCGGAAGAGCTGGCAGCCTTTACCGCATACTGGCAAGCTGAAGGAAAAGTCTTCCACCATGTTCAGTGGCAGCAAAAATTCGCGCGCAGTCTGCAAATCAACCGCGCCAGCAACAACGGCCAGCCAAAACGTGATATCAATGCTTTTTCAGAACCGGACAAAAAAATCCCTGATGGATTCCGAGGTGCGAAATGAAAAACGTCGGCGACCTGATGAAACGTTTGCAGAAGATGATGCCTGCCAACGTGAAGCCCGCCTTCACCACCGGTGAAGAGCTGCTGGCATGGCAAAAAGAGCAGGGTAAAATTCGCGCGGCAGCCCTCGCCCGCGAAAACCGCGCGATGAAAATGCAGCGCACCTTTAACCGCTCGGGCATTCGCCCTCTGCACCAGAACTGCTCCTTCGAGAATTATAAGGTCGAGTCTCAGGGGCAGATGAACGCCCTTAACCAGGCGCGCCAGTACGTGGATGAATTTGACGGCAACATCGCCAGCTTCATCTTTAGCGGAAAACCCGGCACCGGGAAAAATCACCTCGCCGCCGCTATCTGCAACGAGCTGCTGCTGCGCGGGAAGTCAGTGCTGATTATCACCGTGGCCGATATTATGTCCGCCATGAAAGACACCTTCAGTAATCGCGAAACCAGCGAAGAACAGTTGCTGAATGATTTAAGTAACGTGGATTTGCTGGTCATCGACGAGATCGGTGTCCAGACGGAGTCCCGCTACGAAAAAGTGATCATCAACCAGATTGTCGATCGCCGTTCGTCGTCAAAACGCCCAACCGGTATGTTGACGAACCACAATATCGACGAGATGACCCGACTTCTTGGCGAGCGGGTGATGGATCGCATGAAGCTGGGTAACAGCCTGTACGTCATCTTCGACTGGGACAGCTACCGCAGCCGCGTCACCGGCAAAGAGTATTAAGATATTTCCAGGGAGCGCCGGAAGAGCAGAGGTATATACTGAACCCACTTCTGGCCCAAAACGGACCTTGTTGAGTAAATCATTATGAAAAAACAATTTCTTATCAGCATCCTTACTGGCGCCCTGCTGGTGACTGGCGCAGCGCAGGCCGCATCATGGCAGGAGTCGCTCTCCAGCGCAGCAAGTGAGTTAACCAAAGAGAGCGGCACGTCCCAGGGCGGACTGTCAGCCTCGTCCCTCACCGGCCTGCTGGGCAACAGCTCCCAAAGCCTGAGTGCCGGAACGATGAACAACGCCGCGGGTATTCTGGAATACTGCGCGAAGCAGAAACTGGCTTCCGTCACCGATACCGAAAACATCAAAAACCAGGTGTTGGGTAAACTGGGACTGGACACCCAGGAGCAGAAAGCGGACACCAACTATATGGACGGTATACAGGGCCTGCTGAACGCGCAAAATGGTCAGCAGCTGAACCTCAGCACCCTTGGAAATTCATCTCTGGCGAAACAGGTGAAAACGAAAGCCTGCGATCTGGTGCTGAAACAAGGCGTTAATTTCCTCTCCTGATCGTCCCCCTTTTTCTGCCACAACACGCCGCGTTTATTACATTAGTCTTATACCGCGGCGTGAAGTGCGTTTTTTTACCCCCTGCCACCACCTCAGCCTCCGTATGCCACGATGCGACTGTATTCAAAAATCCGATTTTATAAACCAAATCCTAACAACAGCACACTTTCGTGACACTAAAATTGCAGCTAAGCGACATCGCAATTACATTGTATTACCCAAAAAATAAGCAATTAGCCGGCTAAGCGTCCGGCATGATGAGGATCTGCTGTTGTCAGAGTTAATGTCCCTTATCCTTTTCCTGGCTTCCATCGGCGTTTATGCCTGGAAAGCCGGTCGTCACACCTGGTGGTTTGTGGCCACCCTGGTGGTGCTCGGTATTTTTATTGTTTTAAACATTACGTTATATGCCAGCGATTACTTTACCGGCGACGGTATTAACGACGCGGTGCTCTACACATTGACCAACAGTCTGACCGGCGCAGGTGTGGGTAAGTACATCCTTCCGGGTCTGGGGCTGGTGGTCGCCCTGGTGGCCATCTTCGCCGCGCTGGCCTGGGTTCTGCGCCGTCGCCGTCACCGTCCGCATCATCATGGCTACAGCCTGCTGGCGCTGTGCCTGGCGCTGGCCTCCGTGGATGCCAGCCCGGCATTCCATCAAATTACCGAGCTGGTAAAATCCCAGTCGCGCGATGGCGATCCGGACTTTGCGGCCTATTACAAAGAACCCTCGAAGAAAATCGATAACCCTAAACTCAACCTGGTCTATATCTACGGCGAAAGTCTGGAACGCACCTGGTTTGACAACGATGCTTTCCCGAACCTGACGCCAGAGCTCGGCGCGCTGAAAAACCAGGGCCTCGACTTCAGCCACACCATGCAGTTGCCTGGCACGGATTACACCATCGCCGGGATGGTGGCCTCCCAGTGCGGCATTCCCCTGTTCGCCCCGTTTGAAGGCAACGCCTCTGCCTCGATGTCGAGCTTCTTCCCGCAGAACATTTGCCTCGGCGATATCCTGAAAAACTCGGGCTATGAAAACTACTTTATGCAGGGCGCTAACCTGCGTTTTGCCGGGAAAGATGTGTTCCTGAGATCCCACGGTTTCGATCACTTATATGGTTCCGAAGAGCTGAAAACCACGGTCGCCGATCCGGCCTACCGCAACGACTGGGGCTTTTACGACGATACCGTTCTGGATGAAACCTGGAAGAAATTCGAGGAGCTTTCCCGCGCCGGTAAACGCTTCTCGCTGTTTGCGTTGACCGTCGACACGCATCATCCGGATGGTTTCGTCTCACGCACCTGTAAACGTCAGGGCTACGACATTGACGGTAAAAACAACAAGTCGTTCAGCGCTGTGACCTGTAGCCAGGAACATATCGCGGCGTTAATCGAGAAAATCAAAGCGTCGCCGTATTTCAAAAATACGGTCATCGTCGTTTCATCTGACCATCTGGCGATGAAAAACAGCGCCTGGGATGAGCTGAATAAGCTGGATCGCAGCAACCTGTTCTTTGTGCTGCGCGGCGATAAACCGCAGCAGGAGATCATTGCCGCTAAACGTAACTCGATGGATAACGGCGCTACCGTGCTGGATATTATGGGTGGCGATAACTTCATTGGCCTGGGCCGCAGTACGTTGTCGGGCCAGTCCCTGTCGGAAATCTTCCTCAACATGAAGGAAAAAATCCTCGCCTGGAAGCCGGATATCATTCGCCTGTGGAACTTCCCGAAAGAGATAAACGACTTCACCATCGATCAGGATAAAAAAATGATCGCGTTCTCCGGCAGCCATTTCCGCCTGCCTCTGCTGCTGCGCGTGTCGGATAACCGCGTCGAGCCGCTGCCGGAAAGCGAATACTCCGCGCCACTGCGCTTCCAGCTGGCGGAATTCGCCCCGCGCGATAATTTCGTCTGGGTCGATAAATGCTACAAAATGGGCCAGCTCTGGTCACAAGAGCTGTCACTGTCCACCGACTGGTGCGTCTCACAGGGGCAACTCGGTGGCGAGCAGACCGTGCAACACGTTGATAAACCACAGTGGCAGGGGAAAACCGCGTTTAAAGATACGGTCATTGATACCGCACGCTATCAGCGCAACGTTGACCTGCTGAAAATCGTCGACAACGACATTCGTTATAAAGCTGACAGCTTTATTTTTAACGTTGCCGGCGCGCCTGAAGAGGTGAAGCAGTTCAGCGGTATTTCACGTCCCGAATCGTGGGGGCGCTGGTCTAACGCGCAGTTAGGTGATGAGGTGAAAATTGAGTATACCCATCCGCTGCCGGAGAAATTCGATCTGGTGATCACCGCCAGGGCATTTGGTCCCAACGCAAACCGTCCTGTGCCGGTGCGCGTCGGCGATAAAGAACAGATGCTGACGCTGAGCAATGATGTCACCACCAGCACGCTGCATTTCGATAACCCCACGCGCAGCAATACGCTGGTCATTGTGCCGCCCGAGCCGCAGTCCACTAACGAAGGGAATATTCTCGGTCACGCTCCGCGCAAGCTGGGAATCGGCATGGTGGAGATTAAAATTGTGAGCAGCGCTGGCTGATGACGGCATTCACCCTTCGCCCGACGCGCATCGACGACGTCGCTGCCCTGCCCGCCATTGAACGCGCGGCGGGGCAGCGATTTCGCGATGTTCCTGAGCTGGCCTGGCTGGCAGACAGCGAGGTTATTTCCGTTGAAGATCACCTCGGTTACGCCGGACGCGGATTAAGCTGGCTGGCGCTGGCTGACGACAGGCCCGTGGGCTTTATTCTCGCCGAAGCCCAGCCATCTTCGCTGTTTATTGTGGAACTTTCGGTTCATCTGGACTGGCAGGGACGAGGTCTCGGACGCCGGTTGATTAACCGTGTCGCAGAGCATGCCCGCACGCTGGGGCTAACCTCGCTGACGTTAACGACGTTTCGTGATGTCCCGTGGAACGCGCCCTACTACAGGCGATTAGGGTTTGAAATGATGACGACGCTGACGCCGGAAATGCGCCAGAAACGTGAAGAAGAGACGGCGCACGGTTTAGCGTATGGTTCCCGCTGCGCCATGCGCCTGCCTCTGTAAGATCGCCCGGTGGCGCTGCGCTTACCGGGCCTACAAAACCCAATTCCGCAGGCCGGGTAAAGCGAAGCCACCCGGCAAATTGCACAATCCGTAGGCCGGGTAAGGCGTAGCCGCCACCCGGCGAAACGCACATCCCGTAGGCCGGGTAAGGCGCAGCCGCCACCCGGCAAAACCCACAATCCGTAGGCCGGGTAAGGCGCAGCCGCCACCCGGCAAAACGCACATCCCGTAGGCCGGGTAAGGCGTAGCCGCCACCCGGCGAAACACACATCCCGTAGGCCGGGTAAGGCGTAGCCGCCACCCGGCAAAACCCACAATCCGTAGGCCGGGTAAGGCGTAGCCGCCACCCGGCGAAACGCACAACGTCAGAACGTTTCCCAGTTATCGCCCGCATCTGCGGTCGCCGGTTTACGCGCCACTACCGGTGCGGCAACGCTTTTCGCGGAGGCGAACTCGCGCGCCTTCATCTGTTCCTGCTGAATACGGAACACCGCAACGGCCTGCGTCAGACGGCTCGCCTGCTCTTCCAGTGCCGCCGCGGCCGCCGCAGACTCTTCCACCAGCGAGGCGTTCTGCTGGGTCACGCGATCCATCTCCGCCACCGCCAGCCCCACCTGGTCGATACCGCGGCTCTGCTCATCAGACGCAGACGCGATTTCGCCCATGATGTCCGTCACGCGCGTTACCGCATTCACGATCTCACCCATGGTTTCACCGGCGCTTTCTACCAGCGTTGAACCCAACTCCACGCGCCCCACGGAGTCTTCAATCAGGCTCTTGATCTCGCGAGCCGCCTGGGCGCTGCGCTGCGCCAGGTTTCGTACTTCACCTGCAACCACCGCAAAGCCGCGGCCCTGCTCGCCCGCACGTGCCGCTTCTACCGCCGCGTTCAGCGCCAGAATATTAGTCTGGAAAGCAATCCCGTCGATCACGCTGATAATATCGGCGATTTTCTGCGAACTGCCGGCGATGTCGCGCATGGTCTGCACCACGTTATCCACCACTTTCCCGCCTTTCTGCGCGGTTTCGGATGCGCTCAGGGCCAGGTTGCTCGCCTGACGGGCATTCTCGGCGTTCTGCTTCACGGTGGCGGTCAGCTGTTCCATGCTGGCGGCGGTCTCTTCCAGAGAGGCAGCCTGCTGCTCGGTACGGGATGAGAGATCGTTATTGCCCATCGAGATTTCGCTCGCACCGCTGTAAATGGCGTTTGCGCCGTTACGCACGTCACCCACGGTACGCACCAGCTCGCCCTGCATATGGCGCAGGGAGTCAGCCAGTTCACCCATCTCGTTGGAGCCTTCCACGTCGATGCGCTTCACCAGGTCGCCGCTGGCGATATGACGAATGCTGTCAATCAGACGGTTCAGCGGGGAAATCAGTGCCTGACGAATACCCAGCCAGACGGCAACAATCACCACCAGCACCGCAGCCAGCACGCTAATCAGCACCCAGATAGCCTGGCGGTAAGAGCTGTTGCTGTCTTCAACCGCGGTCTGATAGAGCGCGTCGTTTTGTTGCAGATAGCTGACGTACTGCTTCTCAAAGCCATCCTGATAGCTCTGGGTCGGCTGGTCGAAGAACTCGTTGATCTTGCCCGCCCCCAGCAGCTGGATCAGCTCGGCCAGCGCGCCGTGGTAGATATCGTAATTACGTTTGATTTCCAGTGCCGCAGCGTCGCTCTGACGCGGGTCACGCGGAAGTGCTTCGTAATCCGCCCAGTTTTTTTCCGCCTGTTTCAGAGACGCAGAGGCAATCTGCATCAGCTCGGCGACGGTTGAGCCGCTGCCGATATTGTTCTGATCCATCATGTAGCGGATACCCGCGCGGTTCAGGGTGTTACGGGTTTGCAGCAGCGCCACCCAGCTACCGTTCAGGGTGGATTGTTGCTGGCGAATGGTTTGCAGAATGGTGAAATTCTCTTTGTCATGCTTCAGGGCATTGAAGAAAAGACCACCGGATGTGAGTTGTAAAAGGCCAAATATCGCTAAAACCAGCAGTAAGCTGGTGACAATCTTGATACGATTTAACATGTTTTCTCTTTCCTCAGACAGATACAGAATTTTCGGCCTGGAAAGGGAAAACTTTACGAAAATCATCCTGGATTTTAGGGTTTTTACTCTTCGTCCCGCGCGGCAATATGTCGGTTTCCGAGTTCAATAAACTCTTCCAGCAGCGCCGTGAGCTGCTTCATCTTCTCCGGGGTATATTCCGCCTCAATCTGCTGGTACGCCTCTTCCACCTGAGCCTGAGCACGCTGGTACAGCGCGTTGCCTTCTTTCGTCAGCGATACGTACAGCTTGCGCTGGTCATTCACCGGCTTTAAGCGCAGCACCAGACCGTCGCGCTCCATCCGCGTCAGAATGCCGGTCAGGCTTGGGCGCAAAATGCAGGTGCGGAACGCCAGATCGTGAAAATCCATGGAGGGATGCTCGGCCAGCACGCGGACGATACGCCACTGCTGTTCGGTCAGATTATGCCGTTTCACTATCGGGCGGAAGTAGCCCATCGCCGCTTCACGCGCCTGCAACAGCGCGATGGTTAATGAGTCATGCATCACCTTCCCCTTACATCATTAACAAGTAAACAATTTAAAACAGATGCTTTTATAGACAACACGTTGTAACCCAAAAAGTCTAACAGAAACAACGTCATTTTTTTAATGCATTGATTTAAATGATAATTAACCCATTGGTGTAAATTTATTGTTATTCATATCACAAATTATTCACTTCTGATTGCGAAACGAACAGCAAAAGCATAAAACCAGATCATTAACATATTAATGAAATCAAAACCGGACAGCCGGTTTGAGGAGTATGGGAATGAAAGGTACTGTTTTTGCCGTAGCGCTAAACCACCAAAGCCAGCGTGCGGCCTGGGCTGAGGCGTTTGAAAAAGCCCCCTATAACGCGCCGCCAAAAACGGCGGTGTGGTTTATCAAGCCACATAACACCGTTATTCGCGCAGGCGAGCCGATTCCCTTCCCGCAGGGAGAAACCGTGTTAAGCGGCGCAACGGTGGCGCTGGTGGTGGGCAAAACCGCCAGCAAAGTACGCGTTGAAGAGGCGGCGGCGTACATCGCTGGCTACGCGCTGGCCAACGAAATCAGCCTGCCGGAAGAGAGCTTCTACCGCCCGGCTATTAAAGCCAAATGCCGGGATGGATTTTGCCCGCTCGGCGAACCTGTCGCCGTTGATAACGTGGACAACCTGACCATCATCACCGAGATCAACGGTCGCGAAGCGGACCACTGGAACACGGCCGATCTGCACCGCAACGCCGCCAAACTGCTGAGCGCCCTGAGCGAATTTGCCACCCTGAACCCCGGCGATGCGATATTGCTCGGTACCCCGCAAAGCCGCGTCGAAATTCGCCCGGGCGATCGGGTACGCATTCTGGCAGAGGGATTTCCGCCGCTGGAAAACCCGGTGGTGGAGGAACGCGACGTTGCCATCGCTTCGCGCACGCCGCCGCACGCCACGCTGTTCGCCCTCGGCCTGAACTACGCCGATCACGCCAGCGAGCTGGACTTCAAGCCCCCCACCGAGCCGCTGGTGTTTATCAAAGCGCCAAACACCTTTAATGGCGACAACCAGACCTCGGTGCGCCCAAACAACATTGAATACATGCATTACGAAGCCGAGCTGGTGGTGGTCATCGGTAAAACCACGCGTAAGGTCAGCGAAGCCGAGGCGATGGACTATGTTGCGGGCTACACGGTGTGCAACGACTACGCCATCCGCGATTATCTCGAAAACTACTATCGCCCGAACCTGCGGGTGAAAAGCCGCGACGGGCTGACCCCCATCAGCCCGAACGTAGTGCCAAAAGAAGCCATCCCTGACCCGCACAACCTTCGTCTTCGCACCTACGTCAACGGTGAACTGCGTCTGGAAGGCACCACCGCCGATCTCATTTTCAGCATCCCATTCCTGATTGCGTATCTGAGCGATTTCATGACCCTGCAACCGGGCGACATGATTGCCACCGGCACGCCGAAGGGGCTGTCCGACGTGGTGCCGGGCGATGAGGTGGTAGTGGAAGTGGAAGGCGTAGGCCGCCTGGTAAACCGAATTGTCAGTGAGGATACTGCAAAATGAAAAAGATTAACCACTGGATCAACGGGAAAAACGTCGCCGGAAGTGAGTACTTCCAAACCACTAATCCGGCCTCCGGCGAGGTGCTGGCAGAAGTGGCCTCTGGCGGCGAAGCCGAAATCCATCAGGCCGTTGCCGCCGCCAAAGAGGCGTTCCCGAAATGGGCCAACCTGCCGATGAAGGAGCGTGCGCGCCTGATGCGTCGCCTGGGGGATCTGATTGACCAGAACGTGCCGGACATTGCCGCGATGGAGACCGCCGACACCGGCCTGCCGATCCACCAGACCAAAAACGTGCTCATTCCACGCGCCTCGCACAACTTTGAGTTCTTCGCCGAGGTGTGCCAGCAGATGAACGGCAAAACCTACCCGGTCGATGACAAGATGCTCAACTACACCCTCGTGCAGCCGGTAGGCGTTTGTGCGCTGGTGTCGCCGTGGAACGTGCCGTTTATGACCGCCACCTGGAAGGTCGCGCCGTGCCTGGCGCTGGGTAACACCGCGGTGCTGAAGATGTCCGAGCTCTCCCCGCTGACCGCCGACCGTCTGGGCGAGCTGGCGCTGGAGGCGGGCATTCCGGCGGGCGTGCTGAACGTAGTGCAGGGCTATGGCGCCACGGCGGGCGACGCGCTGGTGCGTCATCATGACGTGCGCGCCGTCTCCTTCACCGGCGGCACCGCCACCGGGCGTAACATCATGAAAAACGCCGGGCTGAAGAAGTATTCCATGGAGCTGGGCGGCAAATCTCCGGTGCTGATATTTGAAGACGCGGACATCGAGCGAGCGCTGGACGCCGCCCTGTTCACCATCTTCTCCATCAACGGCGAACGCTGCACCGCCGGCTCGCGCATCTTCATCCAGCAGAGCATCTACCCGGAGTTCGTCAAACGCTTTGCCGAGCGCGCCAGCCGCCTGCGCGTGGGCGACCCGACCGATCCGAACACCCAGATTGGCGCGCTGATCAGCAAGCAGCACTGGGAGAAGGTCTCCGGCTACATCCGCCTCGGCATTGAAGAGGGGGCAACCCTGCTGGCGGGCGGCCCGGACAAACCGACCGATCTTCCTGCGCACCTGAAAGGCGGCAATTTCCTGCGCCCGACCGTGCTGGCGGATGTCGATAACCGCATGCGCGTGGCGCAGGAAGAGATCTTCGGGCCGGTGGCCTGCCTGCTGCCGTTTAAGGACGAAGCGGAAGGCCTGCGCCTGGCAAACGACGTGGAGTATGGCCTGGCGTCGTACATCTGGACGCAGGACGTCAGCAAAGTGCTGCGTCTGGCGCGCAACATTGAAGCGGGAATGGTGTTCGTCAACACCCAGAACGTGCGCGACCTGCGCCAGCCGTTTGGCGGCGTGAAGGCCTCCGGCACCGGGCGTGAGGGCGGCGAGTACAGCTTCGAGGTCTTCGCGGAGATGAAAAACGTCTGTATCTCCATGGGCGACCATCCGATTCCAAAATGGGGGATCTGATCATGGGAAAATTAGCGTTAGCGGCAAAAATCACCCACGTGCCGTCAATGTATCTCTCTGAACTGCCGGGCAAAAATCACGGCTGCCGCCAGTCTGCCATCGACGGGCATAAAGAGATCAGCAAGCGCTGCCGCGAGCTGGGCGTCGATACCATTATCGTCTTCGACACCCACTGGCTGGTGAACAGCGCGTATCACATCAACTGTGCGGACCATTTTTCAGGCGTCTACACCAGCAACGAGCTGCCGCATTTTATTCGCGACATGACCTACGACTACGACGGCAACCCGGAACTCGGCCAGCTGATCGCCGACGAAGCGGTGAAGCTTGGCGTGCGCGCCAAGGCGCACAACATCCCGAGCCTCAAGCTGGAGTACGGCACGCTGGTGCCGATGCGCTACATGAACGCGGATAAGCACTTCAAAGTGGTCTCCATCTCGGCGTTCTGCACGGTTCACGACTTCGCCGACAGCCGCAGGCTGGGCGAGGCCATCGTCAGCGCCATCGAAAAATACGACGGCACCGTGGCGGTGCTCGCCAGCGGCTCGCTGTCGCACCGCTTTATCGACGACCAGCGCGCGGAGGAAGGGATGAACAGCTATACCCGCGAGTTTGACCGCCAGATGGATGAGCGGGTAGTGAAGCTATGGCGCGAGGGGCAGTTCAAAGAGTTTTGCAGCATGCTGCCGGAGTACGCCGACTACTGCTACGGCGAGGGCAACATGCACGACACGGTGATGCTGCTGGGGGTGCTCGGCTGGGACAACTACGACGGTAAGGTGGAGTTTCTCACCGAGCTGTTCGCCAGCTCCGGCACCGGCCAGGTCAACGCCGTTTTCCCGCTGCCCGCGTAAGGAGCCACCATGCCGCACTTTATTGCTGAATGTACCGACAACATCCGCGAGCAGGCCGACCTGCCGGGGCTGTTTGCCAAAGTGAACGAGGCGCTCGCCGCCACGGGTATTTTCCCGCTCGGCGGTATCCGCAGCCGCGCCCACTGGCTGGACACCTGGCAGATGGCCGACGGCAAGCACGATTACGCCTTTGTACATATGACGCTCAAAATCGGCGTCGGGCGCAGTCTGGAGAGCCGGGAAGAGGTCGGTGAAATGCTGTTTGCGCTGATCAAAACGCATTTTGCAGAGCTAATGGCGGGCCGTTATCTGGCGCTCTCTTTCGCCATGGAAGAACTCGATCCGACGCTGAACTACAAACAAAACAACGTGCACGCGTTGTTTAAGTAGACATCTTTTTCGCCCGGTGGCGCTTCGCTTACCGGGCCTACAACGGCTCGAACGTAGGCCGGGATCGCTACGCGCCACCCGGCAACAACAGGATATCGCCATGCTCGACAAACACACCCATACCCTGATCGCCCACCGCCTGCATCAGGCGGAACAATCCCGGGAGCAGATCCGCGCGATCTCGCTTGAGTATCCGGAGATCACCATTGAAGACGCCTACGCCGTCCAGCGCGAATGGGTGAGCCTGAAAATTGCCGAAGGCCGCGTGCTGAAAGGCCACAAGATCGGCCTCACCTCCAAAGCGATGCAGGCCAGCTCGCAGATCAGCGAGCCAGACTACGGCGCGCTGCTGGACGATATGTTCTTCCACGACGGCAGCGACATTCCCGTGGATCGCTTTATCGTCCCGCGCATCGAAGTGGAGCTGGCCTTCGTGCTGGCAAAACCGCTGCGCGGCCCGAACTGCACGATCTTCGACGTTTACAACGCCACGGATTACGTCATCCCTGCCCTGGAGCTGATCGACGCCCGCTGCCACAACGTTGACCCGGAAACCCAGCGCCCGCGCAAGGTATTCGACACTATCTCCGATAACGCCGCCAACGCGGGCGTGATCCTCGGCGGCCGCCCGATTAAACCCGACGAGCTGGATCTGCGCTGGATCTCCGCCCTGCTCTACCGCAACGGCGTGATCGAAGAGACCGGCGTGGCCGCAGGCGTCCTTAATCATCCGGCGAACGGCGTGGCGTGGCTGGCGAACAAACTCGCGCCATACGACGTGCAGCTTGAGCCAGGCCAGATCATCCTCGGCGGCTCGTTTACCCGCCCGGTGCCCGCCAGCAGAGGCGACACCTTCCACGTCGACTACGGCAACATGGGCTCCATCAGCTGCCGCTTTGTGTAAGGAGATGATCATGCAAAACGCATTCAAAGCGGCGCTGAAAGCGGGCCGACCGCAAATCGGGTTATGGCTGGGGCTAACCAGCAGCTACAGCGCTGAGCTACTGGCCGGGGCCGGTTTTGACTGGCTGCTGATCGACGGGGAGCACGCGCCGAACAGCGTGCAGACCATTCTGACTCAGCTACAGGCCATCGCCCCTTATCCCAGCCAGCCGGTGGTGCGCCCGTCGTGGAACGATCCGGTGCAGATCAAGCAACTGTTGGACGTGGGGGTGCAAACCCTGCTGGTGCCGATGGTGCAAAACGCCGACGAAGCGCGGCTGGCGGTCAGCGCCACCCGCTATCCGCCCGCGGGCATTCGCGGCGTCGGCAGCGCGCTGGCGCGGGCGTCGCGCTGGAACCGTATCCCGGACTATCTGCATCAGGCTAACGACGCCATGTGCGTGCTGGTGCAAATCGAAACCCTAAGAGCGTTAAAAAACCTGCCGCAGATCCTGGACGTGGACGGCGTCGACGGCGTGTTTATCGGCCCGGCGGATCTGAGTGCCGACATGGGCTTTGCCGGTAATCCGCAGCACCCGGAGGTGCAGGCCGCCATTGAGCAGGCGATCGCGCAGATACGCGCCGCCGGTAAAGCGCCCGGCATCCTGATGGCGAACGAGCAGCTGGCGAAACGTTACCTTGCACTCGGCGCGCTGTTTGTCGCCGTCGGCGTCGACACCACCCTGCTCGCCCGCGGCGCGGAAGCGCTGGCGGCACGCTTTATCGAACAACCGGTTACGTCAGTTAATAACAATAAATCCGTCTACTAAACGTAAGATCTGGAGCGCAGCATGACGACCTCTACCCTGCAAGATAAGAAAGCTATAGAACATCGCGTTATCAACAAGCTGTTCCGTCGTTTGATCGTGTTTCTCTTTATCCTGTTTGTCTTTTCGTTTCTCGATCGCATCAACATCGGCTTTGCCGGGCTAACGATGGGCAAAGATCTGGGCCTCACGTCGACCATGTTTGGCCTGGCCGCGACCCTGTTTTACGTCACCTACGTGCTGTGCGGGATCCCCAGCAACATCATGCTGGCGAAAATCGGCGCGCGGCGCTGGATCGCCGGGATCATGGTGGTGTGGGGCATCGCCTCTACCTGCACCATGTTCGCCACCAGCCCCGAAACGCTCTACGTCCTGCGCATGCTGGTGGGCATTGCCGAAGCCGGTTTCCTGCCGGGGATCCTGGTCTATCTCACCTGGTGGTTCCCGGCCTATCACCGCGCCCGCGCCAACGCGTTGTTTATGATCGCCATGCCGGTGACCATGATGCTCGGCTCGATCCTCTCCGGTTACATTCTGGCGATGGACGGGCTGTGGAACCTGAAGGGCTGGCAGTGGCTGTTCCTGCTGGAGGGGCTACCGTCGGTGGTGCTCGGCGTGGTGACCTGGTTCTACCTTAACGACACCCCGGATCAGGCCACCTGGCTGGATGATGATGAAAAGCAGGCACTCAAAACGATGATCGCCCGCGAGCAGGAACTGGCCATTGCGCACGTCGCCACGCCGCGATCGACGCTGCGCGAGGTGCTGACGCCCGCCGTACTGCTCTACACGCTGGCCTACTTCTGCCTGACGAATACGCTGAGCGCGATCAACATCTGGACGCCGCAGATCCTGCAAAGCTTCAACACCGGCAGCAGCAATATCGTGATTGGCCTGCTGGCGGCGATCCCGCAGTTTTGCACCATCCTCGGGATGATCTGGTGGAGCCGCCGCTCCGACAGGCTGAAAGAGCGAAAAAAGCACACCATCCTGCCGTATCTGTTTGCGGCGGCGGGATGGATGCTGGCCTCGGCGACCGATCACAGCCTGATCCAGCTGCTTGGCATCATCATGGCCTCAACCGGATCGTTTACCGCCATGGCGATATTCTGGACCACGCCGGACCAGGTGATTAGCCTGCAATCCCGCGCGGTGGCGCTGGCGGTGATCAACGCCATCGGCAACGTCGGGTCTGCCGTCAGCCCATTGCTGATTGGTATTCTTCGCGACGCGACCGGCAGCTTCAGCTCGGGGCTGTGGTTCGTGGCGGGTCTGCTGGTAGTGGGCGCGCTGGTGCTGACGCGCATTCCGATGACGCAGCGGGTTCAAAAGAGGAACGATCATGTGCCAGAGCCCTATCGCCAACATTGATATCAGCAAGGAGTACGACGAAAGTCTGGGCACCGACGATGTGCACTACCAGTCGTTCGCCCGCATGGCGGCCTTTTTTGGCCGCGACATGCAGGCGCACCGCCACGACCAGTATTTTCAGATGCATTTTCTCGACACCGGGCAGATTGAGCTGCAGCTCGACGACCACCGCTACTCGGTGCAGGCGCCGCTGTTCGTTCTGACGCCGCCGTCGGTGCCGCACGCGTTTATCACTGAATCCGACAGCGACGGCCACGTGCTGACGGTGCGCGAGGATCTTATCTGGCCGTTGTTAGAAGTGCTCTACCCCGGCACGCGGGAGGCGTTCGGCCTGCCGGGGATCTGCCTGTCGCTTGCCGACAGGCCTGACGAGCTGGCGGCGCTGAAGCATTACTGGCAGCTCATTGCCCGGGAATCCACGGAACAGCTGCCGGGCCGTGAGCATACGCTGGTCCTGCTGGCGCAGGCCGTATTTACCCTGCTGCTGCGCAACGCGAAGCTCGACGACCACGCTTCAGGCGGCATGCGCGGCGAGCTGAAGCTGTTTCAGCGCTTTAACCAGCTGACAGATGCGCATTACCACGAGCACTGGACGGTGCCGGAATACGCCAGCGAACTGCATCTTACCGAATCCCGCCTGACCGATATCTGCCGCCGCTTTGCCAACCGCTCGCCGAAACGGCTGATCTTCGACCGCCAGCTGCGGGAAGCCAGGCGCTTGCTGCTGTTTTCCGACAGCACAGTGAGCGAAATTGCCTGGCAACTGGGGTTTAAAGATCCGGCCTATTTCGCCCGTTTTTTTAACCGACTGACGGGGTGCTCACCCAGCGCATACCGGGCGCAGAAAGTACCGGTTTCCTGAACGCATCACGGTTCGTAGGGCGGGTAAGCGCAGCGCCACCCGCCGAAAAGCCGCACAGATCACAAAACAACATCCCACCCGAAAAGTACCTGCCGTTGTCCCAATCGTCCCTTCACGTTCCGCCCCTCTCACGCTTCAATTAAACAACAAAAACAAAACATAAATTTAACAACCATCTTCCGATACGAGGTCCCTATGAAGCCTGAAGATTTCCGCGCTGATGCCAAACGTCCGTTAACCGGTGAAGAGTATTTAAAAAGCCTGCAAGATGGCCGTGAGATTTATATCTACGGCGAGCGCGTTAAGGACGTCACTACCCACCCGGCATTTCGCAATGCGGCGGCGTCCATCGCCCAGATGTACGATGCCCTGCACAAGCCAGACATGCAGGATACCCTCTGCTGGGGCACCGACACCGGCAGCGGCGGCTACACCCATAAATTCTTCCGTGTGGCGAAAAGCGCCGACGATCTGCGCCAGCAGCGCGACGCCATCGCCGAGTGGTCGCGCCTGAGCTACGGCTGGATGGGCCGCACGCCAGACTACAAAGCCGCGTTCGGCTGCGCGCTGGGGGCGAACCCTGCCTTCTACGGTCAGTTCGAGCAGAACGCCCGCAACTGGTACACCCGTATTCAGGAAACCGGCCTGTACTTTAACCACGCCATCGTCAACCCGCCTATCGACCGCCATAAACCGGCGGACGAGGTGAAAGACGTTTACATCAAGCTGGAGAAAGAGACCGACGCCGGGATCATCGTCAGCGGCGCGAAAGTGGTGGCCACCAACTCTGCGCTGACCCACTACAACATGATTGGTTTTGGCTCTGCGCAGGTGATGGGCGAAAACCCGGACTTCGCGCTAATGTTCGTCGCGCCGATGGATGCCGAAGGGGTGAAGCTGATCTCCCGCGCCTCTTACGAGATGGTGGCAGGGGCGACCGGCTCCCCGTACGACTACCCGCTCTCCAGCCGCTTTGACGAGAACGACGCCATTCTGGTGATGGATCATGTGCTGATCCCGTGGGAAAACGTGCTGATCTACCGCGATTTCGACCGCTGCCGTCGCTGGACGATGGAAGGTGGCTTCGCCCGCATGTACCCGCTTCAGGCCTGCGTGCGTCTGGCGGTGAAGCTCGACTTCATCACCGCTCTGCTGAAGAAATCGCTGGAGTGTACCGGCACCCTCGAGTTCCGCGGCGTGCAGGCGGATCTCGGCGAAGTGGTGGCGTGGCGCAACATGTTCTGGGCGCTGAGCGACTCCATGTGCTCCGAAGCCACGCCGTGGGTAAACGGCGCGTACTTGCCTGACCACGCGGCGTTACAGACCTACCGCGTGATGGCGCCAATGGCCTACGCGAAAATCAAGAACATCATCGAACGCAACGTGACCTCCGGGCTGATCTACCTGCCGTCCAGCGCGCGGGACCTGAACAACCCGCAGATCGACCAGTATCTGGCGAAGTACGTACGCGGCTCCAACGGGATGGATCACGTCGAACGCATCAAGATTCTGAAACTGATGTGGGATGCCATCGGTAGCGAGTTTGGCGGACGTCACGAGCTGTACGAAATCAACTACTCCGGTAGCCAGGATGAGATCCGCCTGCAATGCCTGCGTCAGGCGCAAAGCTCCGGCAACATGGACAAGATGATGGCGATGGTTGACCGCTGCATGTCCGAGTACGACCAGCACGGCTGGACCGTACCGCACCTGCACAACAACACTGATATCAACATGCTGGATAAGCTGCTGAAATAACGCAGCGGGAGGTTTCAATGCAATCTGAAGAACGCCTGCGTTTTCGCGACGCGATGGCCAGCCTGTCGGCGGCGGTGAATGTGGTCACCACCGAGGGCGATGCGGGCCGCTGCGGCATTACCGCCACCGCCGTCTGTTCGGTCACGGACACCCCGCCCTCGGTCATGGTCTGCATCAACGCCAACAGCGCCATGAACCCGGTCTTCCAGGGCAACGGCAAACTGTGCGTCAACGTGCTGAACCACGAGCAGGAGATCATGGCCCGCCACTTTGCCGGGATGACCGGCATGGCCATGGAGGAGCGCTTTGCTCTCTCCTGCTGGCAGAAAGGACCGCTGGCGCAGCCGGTGCTGAAAGGCGCCCTGGCAAGCCTGGAAGGTGAGATAACCCAGGTGCAAACCATCGGCACCCATCTGGTCTACCTGGTGGAGATTAAGAACATCATCCTCAGCAGCGAGGGGCACGGCCTGATCTACTTCAAACGCCGTTTCCACCCGGTGATGATGGAGATGGAAGCCGCGGTTTGATCCCGTTGCACAAAAAAACGCTAAGGTTTCCGCAAAGGTGCGCCGTTAACTATCCATAAGATAAATTTTCCGGGGCGGCTGACGACGTCGTCAGCCGCCCCCTTAACGCTGGAAAGTCTTATGGCCTCTTCACCCCGAAGCCGCTCGGCTGAACGTCTGGTTGACATCATTATTGCTCTGCACCGCAACGGAAGCGTTAATCGCCGCGATCTGATGCAAAAATTTGGCATTACCGAACGTACGGTGTACCGCGATCTACAGGCCCTTTCCCCGATTATCGAACACGACGGCAAAGGACGCTATCAGCTGCTGCCCGCATATCAGCCCTGCCGCTGCACGCAATGCCCTGATGCGAACGACGAAACCCCGCAGGGCTAGATTATTCTCAGTGATCTCAATCACATATTTTCTCCCGCCGGGGGTGAGCATTAACCACTCACCCTCGCTTTTGACCGCTCACGCATCGCTTTCAACCACTCACCCATTTACCGTGCTTTACACGCGCGAGGATCTGGCACGATCGCTCCAGCATTAATCAATACCTCCTCACAACGAACCCTGACCCTTTTTTCTTTACATAAAAAACCAGGTCTTACTATGGATACTAAAAAACTACTTAAGCACGTGCCCTGGGCCATCCTCGGGATCATCGGCGCTTTCTGTCTGGCGGTTGTCGCATTACGCCGGGGCGAGCACGTCAGCGCCCTGTGGATCGTGGTCGCGTCGGTTTCCGTCTATCTTGTGGCTTATCGCTACTACAGCTTGTACATCGCGCAGAAGGTCATGAAGCTCGACCCGACGCGCGCCACCCCGGCGGTCATTAACAATGACGGCCTGAACTATGTGCCAACCAACCGTTACGTGCTGTTTGGTCACCACTTCGCCGCCATTGCAGGCGCGGGTCCGCTGGTCGGTCCGGTGCTGGCTGCACAGATGGGCTACCTGCCGGGTACGCTCTGGCTGCTCGCGGGCGTAGTGCTGGCGGGAGCGGTGCAGGACTTTATGGTGCTGTTTATCTCCTCGCGCCGTAATGGTTCGTCGCTGGGCGAGATGATCAAAGAGGAGATGGGCCGCGTGCCGGGCACGATCGCCCTCTTCGGCTGCTTCCTGATCATGATCATCATCCTGGCAGTGCTGGCCCTGATCGTGGTGAAAGCGCTGGCCGAAAGTCCGTGGGGCGTCTTCACCGTCTGCTCTACCGTGCCGATTGCGCTGTTCATGGGCATCTACATGCGCTTCCTGCGCCCTGGCCGCGTTGGCGAGGTGTCGGTCATCGGTATCGTGCTGCTGGTCGCCTCCATCTACTTCGGCGGTGTGATTGCCCACGACCCGTACTGGGGCCCGGCGCTGACCTTTAAAGACACCACCATCACCTTCGCGCTGATCGGTTACGCGTTCATCTCAGCGCTGCTGCCGGTGTGGCTGATTCTGGCTCCGCGTGACTACCTGGCGACCTTCCTGAAAATCGGCGTGATCGTCGGGCTGGCAATCGGGATTGTGATCATCAACCCTGAACTGAAAATGCCGGCGGTGACGCAGTACATTGACGGTACCGGTCCGCTGTGGAAAGGTGCCCTGTTCCCGTTCCTGTTTATCACCATTGCCTGCGGTGCCGTGTCTGGCTTCCACGCGCTGATCGCCTCCGGCACCACGCCGAAGCTGATGGCCAACGAAACCGACGCGCGCTTCATCGGTTACGGCGCGATGCTGATGGAATCCTTCGTGGCGATCATGGCGCTGGTTGCGGCGTCGATTATCGAGCCTGGGCTGTACTTCGCGATGAACACCCCACCAGCGGGTCTCGGCATCACCATGCCAAACCTGCATGAGATGGGCGGCGAAAATACCGCGCTGATTATGGCGCAGCTGAAAGATGCCAGCGCACACGCGGCGGCGACCGTCAGCTCCTGGGGCTTCGTGATTTCGCCTGAGCAGATTATGCAGACCGCGAAAGACATCGGCGAACCATCCGTGCTGAACCGCGCAGGTGGCGCACCGACGCTGGCGGTGGGTATCGCACACGTGTTCCACAAAGTGCTGCCGTGGGCGGACATGGGCTTCTGGTACCACTTCGGTATCCTGTTTGAAGCGCTGTTCATCCTCACCGCGCTGGATGCCGGTACGCGTGCAGGCCGCTTCATGTTGCAGGATCTGCTGGGTAACTTCGTGCCGTTCCTGAAGAAAACCGACTCTCTGGTAGCAGGTGTTCTGGGTACTGCGGGCTGCGTAGGTCTGTGGGGTTACCTGCTGTATCAGGGCGTTGTAGACCCGCTGGGCGGCGTGAAGAGCCTGTGGCCGCTGTTCGGCATCTCTAACCAGATGCTGGCGGCTGTGGCCCTGGTGCTGGGCACCGTTGTCCTGGTGAAGATGAAACGCACCAAATACATCTGGGTAACCGTGGTGCCTGCGCTGTGGCTGCTGCTCTGCACTACCTGGGCGCTGGGTCTGAAACTGTTCAGCACCAACCCGCAGCTGGAAGGCTTCTTCTTCATGGCTAACCAGTACAAAGAGAAGATTGCCGCAGGCGGCGCGGATCTGACCGCGCAGCAGATTGCCAACATGAACCATATCGTGGTGAACAACTACACCAACGCGGGTCTGAGCATTCTGTTCCTGGTGGTGGTGTACAGCATTATCTTCTACGGCATTAAAACCTGGATGAAAGTGCGTAATGCCGATGGCCGTACGGACAAAGAAACCCCGTACGTGCCGGTGCCGGAAGGCGGCGTGAAGACGTCTTCACACCATTAATAAAATGGCGGGTGGCGCTGCGCTGACCCGCCCTACAACGTTACTGTAGGCCCGGTAAGCGTAGCGCCACCGGGCTTTTTCTTATCAGGACACGTTATGTTTGGTAACTTAGGCGAAGCAAAAAAATACCTCGGTCAGGCGGCGAAAATGCTGATTGGCATTCCGGACTATGACAACTACGTTGAGCATATGAAGACCAACCATCCGGATAAGCCGTACATGACCTACACTGAATTCTTCCGCGAGCGTCAGGAAGCGCGCTACGGCGGAAGTGGAGAAGGCGGCGTCCGCTGCTGCTAAAGGAGAAACCATGACCCCGATTGCCGTTACCCTGCTGACCGGTTTTCTCGGCGCCGGTAAAACCACCCTGCTGCGCCACATCCTGAATGAACAGCACGGCTTCAAAATCGCCGTCATTGAAAACGAATTTGGCGAAGTCTCCGTTGACGATCAGCTGATTGGCGACCGCGCCACGCAGATCAAAACCCTGACCAACGGCTGCATCTGCTGCACCCGCTCCAGTGAATTAGAAGACGCCCTGCTGGACCTGCTCGACAGCCGCGATCGCGGTGACATCGTCTTCGACCGTCTGGTGATCGAGTGCACCGGCATGGCCGACCCCGGCCCGATTATTCAGACCTTTTTCTCCCACGACATTCTGTGCCAGCGCTACCTGCTGGACGGCGTCGTCGCCCTGGTCGACGCGGTCCATGCCGACGAGCAGATGAACCAGTTCACCATCGCCCAGTCTCAGATTGGCTACGCCGACCGCATTCTGCTGACCAAAACCGACGTGGCGGGTGAAAGCGAAAAACTGCGTGAGCGCCTGACGCGCATCAACTCGCGCGCACCCATTTATACCGTGACGCACGGCGATATCGACCTGTCTCAGCTGTTCAACACCAACGGCTTTATGCTGGAGGAGAACGTCACCGCGAAACCGCGCTTCCACTTTATGGCAGACAAGCAAAACGACGTAGCGTCGATTGTGGTGGAGCTGGACTACCCGGTGGACATCAGCGAGGTCTCGCGCGTGATGGAGAACCTGCTGCTGTCGTTTGCCGACAATCTGCTGCGCTATAAAGGAATGCTGTGGATCGACGGCGAGCCGAACCGCCTGCTGTTCCAGGGCGTGCAGCGCCTGTACAGCGCCGACTGGGATCGTCCGTGGGGCGATGAACCGCCGCACAGCGTGATGGTGTTTATTGGAATACAGCTGCCGGAAGAGGAAATTCGGGCAGCGTTTGCGGGACTGAAAAAGTAAATCGTCGCTCCCTTTTAAACAGTAAAGGGGGCGTATTTCATTAAGGCAAAATGCGGGTTTCGCCCTTTCTGTTTGCAATATTGTCTGTTAATGTTCTTATCATGAATGAAATCATGCTTTGATTAATATTGGTTACAATATTAATTAATTGGATTTATATAATTTTCATGAATTGGTAGGCGTAATATGGCAATCATTATTCCCACGGTTAGCAGCTGTAGCGAGAAAATTACGGCAGGAGAAAAAAGACTGGCAAGGCTTCTGGAGGGTGGGCTCAGCGAACAATGTACCTGCTGGTATGATACCCGAATGGGAGACAAAGACGATCATACTGATTTTGTGATTCTGGCCCCCGATAAAGGGCTGCTGTTTATAGAAGTGAAAGACTGGTATATCACAAAAATAAAATCGGCTAATAAAACCCATATTAATTATGAAACCAAAAACGGCATAGAGCCGTTGAAGAACCCACTCGAACAAGTTCGACAATATACCTTTCATATCATCAATAGCCTGAAAAAAGATCCCCTGCTTCGCCAGAAACAGGGAGAGCATGAGGGCGGTTTTATTATGCCGTATGGATACGGTGTTTATTTGAGCAACATCACTCGGGCACAGCTGGAAAAGAGTTTTACACCTGAGGAGTTGAATGAAATATTGCCCGCCAGCCAGGTGATATGCAAAGACGAACTCAACGAGTTTATGACTCGAGAACAAATCTCTGGCCGGCTCGAATCCCTTCTCAAACATCACTTTGTTCATAACACAACACCACAGCAGCTCGACCGCATCCGGTGGCATCTTTATCCCGATGTCCGCATTAACCCATCCGTTACGCGGGTTGACCTGGATAATTTTACTTTCCACACCCCTGATGTGGTATGCATGATGGACAGGAACCAGGAACAACTCGCCAGAAGTATGGGGGCGGGACACAGGGTAATTCATGGCGTGGCTGGTTCGGGCAAAACGCTCATTTTGCACCACCGATGTATTGAGCTTGCCAACAACATTGAAAACACCAAACCGATACTGGTGATTTGCTACAACATTACGCTGGCTAAAAAACTCAAAGCGCAGCTCGAACAGCATAGCCTCAGACTTCCCGTCGAAGTTATCCATTTCCACGCCTGGTGTTATCAGCAATTAAACGCGCATCGGCGTCTTCCCCCCAGGAGCAAAAACTTTATTGAGCTGATGGAAAATGCGCTGACGGTGGCATTTGAAGAGGGAGCAATCAAACCGGAGCAGTACAGCGCCGTTTTGATAGATGAAGGACACGATTTTAAACCGGAATGGCTAAGAATCCTCGCCAAAATGCCGGACAATAAAGATAGCTCCCTGCTGTTTCTGTACGATGACGCTCAGTCAATTTATCAGAAAAAGAAAGCTCTCGATTTTACCCTGTCCAGCGTCGATATAAAGGCTCAGGGCCGTACAACTATTTTGGATACCAATTATCGCAACACCCGGCAAATACTCCATTTTGCCAGCAGCGTAGCATTTAATTATCTCAATAATCACATAGAAGCTTCTCTCAAATACCAGCAGCCTGCCGCAGGTGGCCTGTCCGGGAAGTATCCCGCGCTGGCCAGCTTTGATAATCAGGACGAGGAGATTACGCGCGTCCTCGATTGGGTCACAGAGCAGCGACAGGAAGGTGTTGCGTGGTCAGAAATCGCCATACTGTGCCCCTCAACCTACAGCATTTCAGGCATGCTCGCGCCAAGGCTTGAAGCCCGCAAGATCCCATACCAGATGATTGTCTCCAGCGATGATAAAAAGCACTGGTCCCCGCAGAATGATTACCTCTGCGTCATGCCGCTGCCCAGCAGCAAGGGGCTTGAGTTTAATTCGGTCGCCATTATGGATGCGGCAAAGGAAAGGGACAGTGAAGATCTGAGTGACGATATCAAGCGCCTTTACGTCGGCATTACCCGCGCACGACAGAATCTTCTGGTGACAATGCACGGAACCGGAAGCCTGCGAGATCATCTGGTCGAGACCTGGGAAAAGAGCGTTAAGTCGATCTAACTATTCCGCGTTGAAGAGTATCTGCACCGAACAATCCCCTCTCCCCTGTGGGGAGAGGGCCAGGGTGAGGGGTAAAGCCCAATATTATTTCAACGCCTCCGGCAGCGTCACAATCCACAGCTCGCTGTCGGAATCCGGCTTCTTCAGCGGCTTGACGCTGAGGGTAGTTTCAACCGCTTTGTCATCCAGCGTCAGCTTGCCTTCCGCGTTCACCCGATAATCCTTGAGCTTCTTGCCCTCGGCCGGGTTGTGCATCGCCACCTTCACGCCAAAGTCGTTATCGTTCGCCACCGCCAGCGTTTTGTCGTCAATCAGCGCCAGCCCTTCGGCCTTTTCCTGCTGCCAGCCCAGCGCACGCAGATCGACCACCTGCGTTTTTTCCGCAAGTGTAATGCCGCGCTGCGCCAGCGTTTTCTCATCGTCAAATTCCGGGTATTCGCCCGGCTTGTCGAAGGCGGCCAGATCGCTCGCCTTGCTCAGATCCACCCTGTAGATGAGGTTACGCATTGCGTCGTTTTTATCTTCGCCCTGTTCAATCAGCAGGATAGTGTGGTTATCCAGCGCCACGATATCGCCGATTTTGGCGTCGCTGTTTTTGCTGTAGGCCGCGCTGTCGACAGGGTAGCCGTACATCGCGGTTTTTCCGGTCGCCGGATCGAAGCTGACCAGTCGCGTAAACAGCGCCTGCTTTTTGCTCTTCCCGTCGATATCCAACGTACTCTGGACAGCGGCGATAATACGTCCGTCCGGCATGCGGGTCAGGCCTTCAAATCCCCGGTTTGCCTGGCGCCATTTGATAACATTTGGCAGACCGCCCGCGATGGATTTCTCCCCTTCCGCCGCCTGTGGGCCGTGGATCGCGAGGATTTTCCCTTTACTGTCAATATTAATCAGGAACGGACCATACTCATCGCACAGCCAGTAGCCGCCCTTCCCGTCCGGCGTGATGCCTTCCGTATCCAGCCCGCGGTTATCGCCTTTCAGCACTTTTAAGGTGTCGCTTAGCGCGATTTCATTGGTGGAACCAATCACGCCACTTTGCAGCGGCAGACCGTTGATTTCGCCTTTATCGTCATGCAAAGGACGCGCGTCCACGGCCTCCGCTTTACCGTTTTGCACACGGATCGTCATTAGCAGCGGGGCAAAATCCGGGGTAACAAAAATTTTAGCGTCATTTTTCCCCATTTTTGGCGAATCCGCGTTAGGACCGCGATCGGTCACGGTCGTAAACGTCAAGGCATCGCCCTGCTTGCCCGTAAACAGCAGGCCAGAGCCAATCCCCACAGGCAGCCCGTTCGGAAACGCGCTGGCAAACGCACCGCTGTATTTGACATGCGCGCCTTCGGGAAAACTGACGACGTAACGCTCCGCGGTTGGCTGTGCCGCCAGGCCAGAGAAAGAGAGCGCACAACCAATTAGCACAGGAATGATTTTTCTTTTCATAGTGTTAGCACCCAGTAAGTGAAGCCAACAACGTAATGAAGAAACGTGTCAGAAAAATGACATGGTGAAAGCGGTTCGGCACAACGGGGCGTATAGCCACCTCCAGAAATGTAAACCTGTGTCTTTATCTGTGACAACTGAAACACTTTTGGAAATTATTAGAAACTCAATTAATTCATCCTGAACTAATTTTTCCGACCCGTTCAGCGTACGTTTAATGAGAATCCTGAACCCTTTCTAAACGCGAATGCATTACGTATTGACTCCTTGCCGGGTCAACATTCGAACAACATTTAAAATTCAAAAACCAAACAAAAACAGCATAAAAACGTGACAAGCATCGCATTTGCAGAGATAAACAGCTCTTGTTAAGGTGCCCTCAGATTAATTTGATGACGAGGAAAAACTCATGAAAAAGCTCAACGTTCTCCTTCTTTCCGCTCTGACTGCCGTATCGGGCTCCGCACTGGCCATGGGCGGCAGCATTGAGCAGGGTAAAAACTTTACCAACCTGAATGTGGAAATGGGGAAATCAACCTCCGGTCTGTACACCGAAGGTAGCTGGCTGAAAAACACAGATGACGGCACCACAACCGGTGGCGTAGGAGCAGGCTACAACTTTGAAGTCGGCCCGGTGATGCTGAACGCAGGCGCTAAGGCCCTCTACGTTGGCCCGAAAAAAGGCGATAACGGCGTGGCGTTCCCGGTCGGCGGCGGTGTGAACGTTGCCCTGACCGACAGCATCAGGGTATTCGGTGAAGGCTACGTTGCGCCAGACGGCCTGAACAACAGCGTGAAAAACTACGTTGAAGCGAACGGTGGCGTAAGCTGGACGCCAGTGAAGCCGGTGACGCTGAAGGTGGGTTATCGTCACGTGAGCGTTGATGGTAAAGACGGTCGTCCTAACCACACGCTGATTGACGGCGCATATGTTGGCGGTGGCGTGTCCTTCTAAGCCTGTTTGCCCGTTTCGCCCGGCGGCGCTACGCTTGCACGGGCCTACAATGAAGGGTGCAATTTATGAATATTATTGCACCTTGTAGGCCGGGTAAGCGCAGCGCCACCCGGCAAAAAAGGCGATGAGACTGTTAATAAAAAAACCTGCCGGATGGCAGGTTTTTTTATGTCCGACATTACTTGCGAACGACCACCAGCTTCTGGTTCACAAACTCTTTGATCCCCAGGTCCGACAGCTCGCGTCCGTAACCCGAACGTTTTACGCCGCCGAACGGCAGTTCTGCCGCCGTATCGGTGAGCCAGTTGATGTACACCATCCCGGTCTCAATACGCGATGCCATCTTCTTCGCGCGCTCAATATCCTGGCTGAACACCGCTCCGCCCAGGCCGTAGTGGGAGTCGTTCGCCAGCGCGACCGCCTCGTCGTCGTTTTTCACCACGTAAATCTGCGCTACCGGGCCAAAGAACTCTTCGAAGTACGCCGGGTTGTCGCGTGAGATGTTGGTCAGGATGGTCGGCTCAAAGAAGCTCCCGTCTCGCTGCACAGGTTTGCCGCCATAGTGCAGCGTAGCGCCGTTTTTCACCGCCTCGTTAACCTGTTTGGTCAACGTGTCGAGCGCGTCTTTAGAGGACAGCGGCCCCAGCGTGGTGCTTTCGTCCAGCGGATCGCCAATCTTCACCTGCTTAAATGCCTCGGTGAATTTGCTCAGGAAGGCATCGGCAATCTTTTCATGCAGGATAAAGCGCTTCGCCGCGGTACAGACCTGCCCGGCGTTGTTGAGCCGCGCGTTAACGCCGATCTTCACCGCTTTATCCAGGTCCGCATCGTCGAGCACCACGAATACGTCGTTACCGCCAAGCTCCAGCGTGGATTTCTTAATGTGCTTCGCTGCCTGGGCCGCTACCACGCTGCCCGCTTTTTCTGAACCGGTTAGCGCCGCGCCCTGTACGCGATCGTCAGCGATGATGTTCGCCACCTGATCGGACGAGATAAACAGGTTGGTCCACGCCCCTTCCGGCGCGCCCGCCTCACGCACCAGATGGGCGAAGGTTTCCGCACAGTGCGGCACAATGCTGGCGTGTTTAGCGATGACAGGGTTACCCGCCGCCAGGTTTGGCGCCAGAACGCGCATCAGCTGATAGTATGGGAAGTTCCATGGTTCGACGGCCATCAGCACGCCGATGGGGTGATGTTCAACCCATGCTTCCCCGAGTTCAGAGTCATACTTCACCGGGGCCAGGAACTGCTTCGCGTTGTCCGCATAGTAGCGGGCGATTTGCGCGCACAGCTTCACCTCGCCGCGGCTCTGTTCGATGAGCTTACCCATCTCCTGGCTGGCGATTTTCGCCAGCTCCTCCACGCGTTCGTCGATCAGGTCCGCCAGCTTATGCAGTACCGGCAGGCGCTGGCTTATGTCGCCTTTCGCCCAGTCGGAGTGATAGAGCGCATCGGCTGCCTTCAGCGCCGCTTCAACATCTGCGTCAGTGTGGGAGGGATATTCTTTGATGAGCTGGTTAGTGGCAGGATTTACTGTCTGATAAGCCATATCGAATCTCCATGTTTTACCGCTTAGGGTATTAAGGGTAGTCAACATGACTGGCTATGGACGTAAAGTTGGGTATATCCGGAAGGTTCTGAGTAAAGCGATGCCATACCGTGGCTGGCGTGGTATAAAAAACCTTCATAAGGAGTTGCTATGACCGATACCCGCCACATCCGTCAGACCTTTCACCGCGCCTCGGGCCTTGAACTACGCAGCACGTGGCAGAGCATGCAGGCGTACAAACGCCATTGCCACCCTCAGCTCTCCATCGGCGCAATTGTGGAAGGCCAGACATGCTGCGTGTGTAATGGCAGAGAATACATCCTCCAGCCCGGGGACCTGATTGTGATCCCGGCTTATGTCCCACACAGCTGCAACCCTGTTGCCGGGCAGCCGCGTAGTTATCATATGCTTTATATCGATACGGACCTTCCCCTTGCGGTTCAGGTGATTCGCAACGCTACGCTGTTTATGTATTACCGGGAAGTTGTTGAGAGGATGTCCCCTGCGTCCGTGGACAAGCTGCTTGCTGCCCTTCCCCATTGCATGGATGAGGCAGAAAAGCCTGGATCAACCAGCCAGCAGGTTCAGCAGGCATTTCTTTCCAGTCTTTCCAGCCCGCCTTCCCTCGACGCACTTGCGCAACGATTCTCGCTGCGAAAGGAGACGCTGATCCGTACCTTCAAGAAGGACACGGGCCTGACGCCTGGCAGCTTCCTCAATATCTCCCGCGTAGAGTACGCCAAAGCGCGGCTGCGTGCCGGGGATGATATCGCCGATGTCGGCTACCAGAGCGGGTTTGCCGACCAGAGCCATTTTCATAAGACCTTTGTGCGCTACACCGCCGCCACACCGCGCCAGTACGCTACGGGCCGATCAATATCAGACAATAAATAGGTTCTGTGTTTTCGTAGTCTGGCCCCAGTTTTGCATTCTGAGGTCGCTATGGAACTGTTCTTCCCTTCCGCTTTTCTCGCCCTGGCGCTGGCGCATTTTGTTGCCCTGTTAAGCCCGGGCCCGGATTTTTTCCTGCTGATGGGCTACGCCGCCCGCTACCGACTGCGCGGCAGCGCCGGATTGTGCATCGGGATAGCGGCAGGAAACGGGCTTTACATTTTGCTGGTCATTATGGGATGGAGCGCGCTGCGTCAGTTCGCGTGGCTGTTCACGTTGATTGAATTATCCGGCGCACTGTATTTGCTCTGGATCGGCTCGCATCTTGTACGCAGCCGACCGCAGACGCTGACGCTAAATGAAACACATGAGCGCTGCCCCTCGCTGCGTAAGCAGATCCTGCTGGGGCTGGGCTCGGCGCTGTTGAATCCCAAAAACGCGTTGTTCTACCTGGCGCTGATGACGGCGTTACTCGGGCCGGACGTCACGCTGCTTCAGCAGGCGACCTGCGGCGTCTGGATGGTGATGGTAGTACTGGTATGGGATTTTGCGCTGGTGTCGCTGATGGGGTTACCGGCGGTTCAGCGAAAGCTCAGCCGTTCGCTCTGGCTGATAGAGCGCACGGCGGGGATGGTATTGATGGGGTTTGGTGGGTGGGTGCTGTGGCGGTTTTTGCACTTTTCCCCCGTATCCCTCTATCCTTAACCCATGGAAAAACATACTGAACTCAAACGCGCCAAGCTTCTCGCGCTGTCGCTGCTGCTGATTGCCGCTGCGGCCTTTATCACTACCCTGTTCCTGCCGCAAACCTTCTGGGTACGCGGCGCAAAAGCTATTGCCGAGGCGGCGATGGTCGGCGCGCTGGCGGACTGGTTTGCCGTTGTCGCGCTATTCCGCCGGGTGCCAATTCCCGTTATCTCGCGCCATACGGCGATTATCCCGCGCAATAAGGACCGCATCGGCGACAATCTTGGCCAGTTCGTGCAGGAAAAGTTTCTGGATACCCAGTCGCTGGTCGCATTAATTCGCCGCTACGAGCCGGCCCAGATGATTGGTGCCTGGTTCAGCAAGCCCGACAACGCCCAGCGCGTCGGGCTGCATTTGATGCAGGTGATGAGCGGTTTTCTTGAGCTGACTGACGACGGGCGCATTCAGCGCCTGCTCAAACGCGCGGTGCATAAGGCTATCGACAAGGTCGATTTAACCGAGACCAGCGCCGTCATGCTGGAAAGCATGACCAAAAACAACCGTCACCAGGTGCTGCTGGACGCCATCATCAACCGTCTGATTACCCTGATTCAGCGAGAGAGCACGCGGGAATTTATCTCTGACCAGATCGTCCACTGGCTGAAGACCGAGCATCCGCGCAAGGCGATGGTGCTGCCCACCGAGTGGCTGGGCGATCAGAGCGCAGAGATGGTGTCGAACGCGGTGAACACGCTGCTGGATGATATCAGCCACGACCGCACGCACCAGATCCGTCGGGCATTTGACCGCGCCACGCTGAAGTTTATCGACAACCTGAAAAACGACCCGGAGATGACGGCCAAAGCCGACAACATCAAGCACTATCTGAAGAATGATGAAGCATTTAACCGCTACCTGGGTGAAATGTGGGCTGACCTGCGCCAGTGGCTGAAAAATGACATGCAGAGCGACGATTCCCGCGTGAAGCAACGTATCGCCAACGCCGGGCTGTGGTTTGGTGAGACGCTGTCGAATGATGCCAGCCTGCGTGCGTCGCTGAACGAGCATCTGGAGCAGGCCGCGCACCGCGTCGCGCCGGATTTTGCGGCATTCCTGACGCGCCATATCAGCGACACGGTGAAAAGCTGGGACGCCAAAGATATGTCACGCCAGATAGAACTCAATATCGGTAAAGATCTTCAGTTCATTCGCGTAAACGGTACCCTGGTAGGCGGAACGATTGGCCTGATCCTGTTTTTACTTTCTCAGTTGCCCGCCGTGCTGGGGCATTAATCCGCTTTTGGCGGCGCGATAACGTAGCGCGTCGCCTCGAAGCGGTTCAGGATCAGGTGCACCAGAAAGACCATCGTCAGCGTGACCACCAGCGCGAAGGTAACGGAGGTGATGCGGTACAGATCGCTGAACACCAGATCGCTGTCCGGATGCATGTTTTGCCCGAACATAATGCCGATGGTGGTAATGCTGGAAAATCCCACCCCGGCCCCGACCTTCTCCATCACGTGCAGGCGCGCGCCAAATGCCAGCCCGAGGCCGATCAGCGGCATCATCAGCAGCATATGGCTGCTGTGATCGTACAGAATAAGCTGAACGACGAGGATATAGAGACAGCCCAGCACCACGCCGACCACGCGCCAGATAGAGCTCATCACCGCGCCGCGGTAGTGCATCGGGAACAGGATCAGAATGCCCGCCATCAGCGCCGAGAGCGAATCGCTTAAGTCGCTCATCTGAAATACCACGAAAATCAGCGTCGCCACGGTGCCGGAGAGTAGCGACTCGTGGCGCACGCGGGCATCGTCTTTCTCTATCAGCGGCGGCGGCTTACGTGGCTCCACGTCCGGCAGCAGGTAATTCATCAGCGCGCTCAGACACACCGCCATCACGCTCGCTTCAATGTTGGAGAACAAAAGCGTGTGCCAATTGGTGGTGGGGTAGCTCATAAAGTTGAGCATTACGCTCTGGCACACCACGCCCATCGAACCGAACAGAAACAGCGGCCCCTTGCTCATAAAGCGAAAGCGCATCACGTACAGGGCAAAGACCACCAGCGTCATAATGACCGGCCATTGCGACAGAAAGCCGATGATGATCACCATTTCGACGCAGTTGAGCGATGCGCTGAAGATAAACTGCTTCGCCACGTGGCGGTTAAACACCGGCACCAGCGACAGCAGCATGATCGGGTAGACCACAAAAAACACGCCGTAGCTGGTGTTGTAGAAGCTCGAAATACTGAGCGCAATCATCCCGGCAAAGACAATGCGCAGGGTCTGGCGGAAGTCGTTTGCCGTGTAGACGATGTTGCCGTGCGGGGTAAATACCCGCGCCAGGGTGCTAATAGACATAGTGAAGCAGGCTCACCAGATGGATTTGCATCCCGGAGAAGAAGCGCGCAAAGGGCCCTTCGCTGTTGTAGAGCTGCACGGTGGCGCGCGCGCCGGTCGGCAGCGACTTCGGTAAGGCTTCGTCCAGCGCCACGTGAATGCGCATTCGCTGGGCATCGCGCACCCAGCGGTTAGAGGTTTCCGGTTCAGAAAGTTGACCGTTAACGGCTTCCTGACCGGCGAGGATCCCCGCGTCACTGCTGGTCACGTGGGCGCGGAAAACCCGTCCCGGAAAGGCGTCAAACACCACGGCGGCGTCGGTCCCCTGGTGGGTATGACGCAGGCTCTTCTCGCGGAAATCCGCCACAATATCCGTCTGCGTATTCACCAGCGCCAGCGCTGCCGAACCGGACGAGGCGTAAAAACCGGGGCTTAATTGCAGATTACTCACCGTGCCGTCCGCCTCGGCGTAGACCTTCGTCCAGCCAAGATTCAGCTCCGCTTCATCCAGCGCGTTACGGTATTTTTGCAGCGTCACGTTACGGTGTTCATTCCGCTCGCCGCGCTGAATGCGCAGGTTATGAATATTCGCCTGAATCGAGCTGACGGACTGCTCGCTGCTCTGCCAGGTAGTGCGGACCTTATCCAGATCCGCCTGCGACACGTTCTGCAGGGTGCTCAGTTTCTGGTAGCGGTCGAAAGTCACTTTGTCGTTACGCGCGGTCAGCACGGCGGTCTTCAGGCTGGCCTGCGCGGCGGCGATCTGCGCGTCCAGTTGTTCGTTGGAAAGGCGAGCCTGCTCAAGCGCGATCTGCGCCGCTTCCACTTTATTGCGAAACGGGGTGTCGTCGAGCTCAAACAGCAGATCGCCTTTCTTCACCTGGCTATTGTTGTGGACATGGACCGCCGCCACATAGCCGGAGACACGGGCAGACACCGGCGTCACCACGCGCATCACGGTGGAATCCGGCGTCAGCGGGATCCAGATATCCGCGACGATAAAGTAGACAAACATCAGCAGGAAAGAGGCAATACTTACCCTTACCCAGCGGGCAAACTTTTGTTCAGGAGTCATTATTTTTCGGTCTTGTTATCTTCTTCGCGGATTGTCCGCAAATTGCAGGCGATTTGATTCAGGGTGGCGCTGAAAATGTCGAGATGTTCAGGCGCGATGTTTTGCGATACGCGCGTCTGAAGCGTCTCAATTACCTGGGTGAGCCTGTTAAGTACAGCTTTTCCCTCAGGCGTCAGCGTCAGAAGCCGGATGCGCTTGTCATACGGCGAGACGGTGCGCAGCAGGTAACCCTGTTTTTCCAGCTGTGTCAGGGTGCGCATTAGCGGCGGCAGTTCAATGCCCTGCACCTCCGCCAGCTCACTCACCGAGACGTTATCCCCGAGCTGATGCAGCTGCATCATCACCGTCCAGCTCGACTGGGTTAACCCGGTATCGAGAATGGCGTCGTCAATGACGGCACGCCACTGGCGCACGATCATCGCCATCCGCATGCCCATCGGCCTGCGGCTAAACAGTTCTTCTTCACTCATGGGGAAACCTCTCGTCACACGCGGTCACGATAATAGTTATCAGGGTAAGTATCAAGAAACGAGAAGTTAAAGCGCAGGAATTGCGAAATGAGATTCTCCCTCTACCTGTGGGCTGAGGGTTCCCCACAAATTAATGCGAGCACTGAGCAATCCCCTCGCCCCTCCGGGGAGAGGGTTAGGGTGAGGGGAACATACGGCGGTGGTGGTCATTCCGTTCACTTTATGTTCCTTGCTAC